>NZ_JBFBAD010000249.1:0-6962 GCF_040682075.1 Actinoplanes sp. NPDC051411
CAGCTATCCCACCTGGGGAATTACGTGAGCGACGGGGTGGGGAATTACGTGAGCGTCAGACCGCTACAGGTGGGGAATTCCGTGAGCGCCGACATGTCAGATCGTCGCCCGTTCCACCATGCGGTGTACTGGCTCGGCCGGTCACAGCCGTCAAAACTAACAAGGAACATCCAGGGCGCAGCTAGAGTTCCCAGCCTTCTACCAGACATGACGCGGTATAAGGCCAAAGGCGCAGCGCGGCGCAACCGGACGGGGCCATGATCGGTTCCCGCAATGCCTCACGCAAAGGCGCAGGTCAGCTTCATGGTGGGGCGGACGTTGCACCATGCGAACCGCTGCGTTGCCGTCGCCGGAGAACCACTGCCGAAATCTTTCAACAGCCCACGACATGAGCGGCGATGAACGTCTAACGGTTGCCGTAGTGGTAACGGCAAGCGACGATCTCGACGTCACCGTCCTTGATCCGGTACACGAGCCGGTGTTCTTGATCGATCCGCCGAGACCAGAGACCAGAGAGTTCACCACGAAGTGGCTCGGGCTTGCCGATGCCTCTGTAGCCGTTACGCCTGATGTCCTCGATCAGATCGTTGATCCTTTTGATCAACTTTCGATCCGTGTGGCTGAGATATTGCGACCAAGCCGTCTCCGAGAAGATCAGCCTCACGCGACGTCCTGCGCCGCCGCCGGGTCGACCAACGTCCGTTCGACGCCCTCGCCGCGATCCAGCTCCGCGATGGACCGGCGCAATGCCTCCGCGTTACCCGGGCTCCGGAGCAGGTATTCGGTCTCCTTCATCGACTCATACTCGGCCAAGGGCACGATGACGACCGGCTCGTGTCCCGAGCGGGTCACGACGAGTTCCTCCGCGTCGTCAGTAACGCTGTCGAGCTCGGCGGCGAGGTTTTGACGCAGCTGGGTGAAGTTGACTGTCCGCATGGCCGCCCCCTTGACGATGTACAGAAAACTGTACTTGCAAGCTTGCCCTCCTGCTACCTCGGACACGCGACCGCGAGACACCCGCGACGGCCCCGCCGGCTTGCGAATTTCGCCCTCATCACCCAGATGTCCGATCACGGCTCATGACTATAGTCGCTCAGCAACCCTGGCCGACGGCCAAGCTTGCCGACAAGCTCCACCGACCGAACGGCGTGCAACTGTCCCGCTGCGGGCAGCCGTGGCAGGAGCGAGCGCCGGGCGCTCGTTGCCCGGGTAAGCCGTTTGCCAGACACCGACCGCTGGGTTCACAGGCCGTCCAGCCGCGGTACGGCTACGACCCTGACCAGCGGGTCCAGTCCGACGAAGTCGTGGGGTTTGGTGGTGTACAGCGGCAGCCGATTGACGGCCGCGACCGGGGCGATGATGAGATCCGCGACGGCGGCCATACCTGCTCGCGAGGAACGTAGGTGCGCCGCCGATGCGGGATCAGCCGACTGGAAGTGCTCGTCACGTACGGGAAGAGCGCGAGCCGAGACGGCTCGGCGCCGGACGCCAAGCGCGACCACCGCACCGGGGTCTGGGGGTCGCCCCAGGGAAGTCCAGTGGGCCGAGCGTTGCACCATGCGAACCGCCCGACTACCGTTCCCGGACAGCCGCTGCCAGAACGTCTGACCAGCTCACGCCGTAGCCAAGACCGGACCGGGCACTCCTAACGATCCCACAAATGCACGGTTTCCCCAGTTCTTAACGGCTTGCCGTCAGGACCCTTGATATGCGGATTGATCCAGACGGCCGGTGTACCTGACGACTTGGATACCACTGCTGGCGCCAGTGGCCTCGAACCATCCACCGGCACGTGTACTCACGGCCGTCCATGGCATCCTGCGGCGCACCATGATCTCGCTGCAGACGTCGAAGGTGTATCACCCGAACCCCTTGCACGTCGAGCCCCGCACGCTGCGCTCTGCGCCGAACAGCTCGACTCGGCGTTAGCTGCTGGATGTCCGCAACATGGGGCTGGCTCATGAGGAGCCACGCCGCCCGTAGCACCTGGCTCCAGGGAGCAAAGACATCGAGTTTCGCATCATGGCTAGCACCTGGCTTATATGCCGCCTTCTGATCGCTGCCATAGCCGATCACTGCCTCGTTGTCCCAGTTCAAAGGACCAGAGAGCGATCGGATTCGCATACGCTCATGTTGGCGAAGCGGCCGACCAGCGATCTGAGCGGCTTGCCGCTCGAGGCCATCGAGGTCAACCGGCGTGTAGTAGGTGATCCACAATCCGCCGCGAGGCAGCCCTGGCCGACTATGTTGGCCCCAACTGACAGCAACGATGGGGAATCGCTCTGGAGCGGGACCGTCATTATTGATGTACGAGCCGATTGGATCTTCGAACACCATGAAGCCCGCGGGCGACGGGACATCCTCTGGTTCGAGATGGAAGTCAGGCAAAGATTCTCCCGCTACCACTGCCAAGCGGGTCATCTCAGTCGTTACGGCGTAAAGCGCCGCCTCAGCCAGCCTCGCATGCTCCTGCTCGCAAAGAATTCGAGCAGCCTCCTCCGGATCCCGTGACGGAGGAACTATCGAACCCTCGGCTGCTCATGATTGCTTGCGCGGTACGCGAGATCTCGAAGGATGTCTGCATCTGTGCAGCCAGTGCGGGGTCCGGAAATCTGGCAGCTGGGCTGGATCCGGAGGGCTCCACGGAGTAGTGGGGACATCTCCCGGGGTTTCGGACGACATGGCCATCCTTTCGATAGATCCATGTCGATAGTTGCGCAGGGTATATATCCAATCAACTACCTGTAATGACTCATGTGTCAATCGATCGGCTGGACGGCCAGCGATTGGCCCGATCCCCGTACGTTCCAGTTCAGGAGCGTCGCGGTGTGCGCTGTCGTTGACGGGGTTCGCCGCATACTCAAGCAGCTTCGAAGCCCACCCTGAGTCGCACGTCCAATGCTGTCGCCAGTCGTTCCAGTACCGGCAAGGTAGGAACCGTTCCGCCGGCCTCGAATCGAGCAACCGCGGACTGCGTCATCCCTGACGCCCTCGCCAACTGCGCCTGGCTCCAGCCCCTGCGCTCACGAAGATCCCGAACGGAACGGCCGAGTTCAAAAGCCAAACGCGCAGCGTCGTACGCCTCCGAGGCGCCTGGCTCAGCCATCCGCCGTTCCCGCATCGCGGCCCAACCGCCACTTTCATTCATGACCCGACCTCCTCGTCCACAGCCTCGTGCGCCTCGTCGATACACCGGGCCAACGCCCGGCGTGCTCGATCGATCTCCCGCTCGTCCCGCATGCGCGTCTTGTGGAAGACCGTCAACAGGATGATCCTCCGGTCAGTCGCGATCCAGTAGGTAATCCGAACCGACCGTCGCTCCAGGTGGAACCGCAGCTCCCGCAGCTTCCGATCGAGCTGCTTGGTGTAAGGCTCACCCAGCAGCGGTCCTTGCTCGGCGAGCAGATCGACGTAGAACGCCGCGTGGGCGAACTGAGCGGTCGGCAGACGCTCCAGCCACTTCTCCACCTCCGGCTCAAGCTCGACAGCACCCCAAGGCATAGCAGCGATGCTATATCATCAAACCGACCCAACGCCGGGTTCGTGCAATGGCAAGAGCCAGTCAAGACGACCGCAGGCCAGCACCTTGGTGGGCCGAACGTTGCACCATGCGAACCGCCCTACTGCACTCGCCGGAAGGCCGATTCCTGGGCGTTTTGCCGGCTCGCGGGACATTAGTGGGGCGCTTTGAACGCTTTGAGTGAGCAATCGGAGGCGCGGACGGGCGGCGTCTCTGCTGCCAGGCAGATGCCACGGTGCATTGCCTGCTATGTTGGTGATGTACAGACGCTTTGTACATCACCAACAGGGGGTTGTCGTGGCCATCACACAGATCGATCTCGATGATGACGCGCTGGCCGAGGCGATGCGGCTCTCCGGCGCTCGCAGCAAGAAAGAGACGGTAAACCTCGCCCTGCAGGAGTATGCAGCCCGTCACCGCCGCATCGCAGCGCTCGATCACTACGCTGCCGCAGCTCAGACGTGGGACTACGAAGGATGGCAGGACATGCACGCAGCCGGCAAGGCGCCCGCTGCGTGATCCGCTATTTAGCCGACTCGTCGGCCCTGTGGCGGCTGCTACGCGATCCGGACGTACGGGCCGGCTGGGCCGACGTCATCTCCGATCACGCCATCGGATCATGCCAGCCGCAGCGCACCGAGTTTCGCCGTTCAGCCCGCAACCTGGACGAGTACGAACAGATGACTTCCATGTTCGCTGACCTCTATCCCGACGTGCCGGTACCTAAGTCGACGTGGCAATGGGTGGAGTCCGCTCAATACCGTCTGATGCGTTCCGGCGCGCACCGCGCGTTGTCATGCGTGGATCTGCTGATCTGCGCCTGCGCCGCCGTCCGCGGACTCGTGATTCTGCACGACGACAACGACTTCGCAACGGCCGCGCGGCACCTCCCCGACCTCGCCGAGCGACGAGTCCACTCGCTTCCTTGACCTTCCGCCCGATGCCATGCAGGCACAGCCCGAAACCCCGAATCATCACCGTTGTGGAAGCGCACGTCATCGCCGACGGCGGCTCGGCAAAGGGAAAGTAGGCGGTCGGCAGAGGGATCTTCTACTGGAACAGCGCGCGACCAAGGCTTCGCGTGGGCGTACCGCCCAGCGCGCCCACCATAGCGTGGGGTCTGGAGTCGCCCCCAGGTGAGGACGGTGGGCCGAACGTTGCACCATGCGAACCGTCCAGCAGTCGTCGCTGGCCTGCCATTACAGGGCCATATGGCCAGCTCGCGGCGAAGATGACACCAGACGTCGGGCATCGAGCAACCGCGGGCGCCGACTCGACGACCCGGATCATTTAGGTAGATCGTTGTAGCGCTCTTCACAGACTGGGCACTTGGGCAAGGATCCATGATCCCGGTAAGGGACGAAATAGACACCACACATCGACCTGACACCGCGGCCGGCAACCGAACTCAGAGCGAGATTTCGTCGATGCGTGTAGTGGGCTTTGTCGTTTGGATTCGACTGCGCGACCAGGCCTTCATCGGTAATCTTCTGAAGCTGATCGATGCGAAGGGCGTGGCTTCCCACTTCGTCTATCGTCGAGTAAGTGTCACCGAAGCGATCCCAGCTTGTTTCGGGCGGGCTGATCGAGATCAGCCCGCGTATCGTGGCCTGCCAGCCCAGGTTAGACGTCCGGAACTCCTTCTCGAGGTCGATCTCAACTACTGTCTCTTCGCGCTCGAAGCCTGGTTCGTGTACTTGCTCAACGGTCACCCTGAACTCTCCGAATCGCCTCGCAGGGTCCTTCGGGTGCGGAATGATGAAGGCCGCAGTTCCGCCGTCGGCGACCAAGCGCATGGCCTCCAAGACGAATCGCTGTATTTGCAGTTCCCAGTCTGTCAATAACCTCGCCGCTGTCTCGCGCTTCAACTGCCGACGGTCGACGTCGGTGGGGAGCCATTTGTCGATCTCGCCCGAGTTGTCGGCCCGTTTCACACGCTCATAGAAGTCATCCCGGTCTTGGTGGCCGCCTTTGGCGAGCCCAGCGGCAACCAGCCAGCACGTCCCAGTGTCGGAATCGATCCAAACGCCGCCACGCCATTGACCAGACTTAATCTCAAGTAGCGTGAATCGAGTGCAGCTCTTTACCGGCCCGACGTAGTTGTCCTGCTGCGGGTCGTCGCCGAAGCTCTCCCGCGCTTTTTGGACGATCGGATGCGGCAACTCGCTCAGGGGAGAAAGTGGGTCGAGTCCTCCAACGCCGGGCCCCGGCTGAACGTGGGGCGACTTCCATCCGTCGCGTAGATCATCCTGCAAGACTCGGAGGGTAGGGCGTGCCCGTCGGGATTCCACCGGGCCATTGTCCCGGCGGCGCCGGCTGGGAACGCCTGCGACGCCCCAGCCGAACGGCCGATTCAGAGCAGGTCGGAAAGTTCGTCAATCGCAGCGGCACGACTCTGCTGCTGTCGCGCGAAACGCTCGGCGAGCTCGCGACGGTCACGCTGGCGGCGCTCCTCAAACTTGATGACCTCGGTGAACGGGATGCGCCGATCCCGGCCGACTCGATCGAAGGCGACTTCGCCTCGGTCAAGAAGCTTGTACAAGTGTGCACGACTCATGCCAAGGCGATCAGCGGCTTCACTCGGCGTCAGCGTGGCGGTCGGCTCGAACGCAGTGATCTCGGCGCCCGCACGAATGGACTCGGTAAGCGCACGGATGACGTCGAGCATCTCCGGCGAGATCTCGGCAGCAGCAAGCTCAAGCTGGTTGAACTGCTCGGCAGGAACATGGGAGGTGTCGATCGCACGCATGGCTCACCCACGGGTCGGCTGGTCGATGCAGATGTCATAGATATCGTAGATGTCACAGATGCTACCAGCCGCAGATCTGTCTGAGCAAGCGTCCAGAGCATCCGAGCTGGACTTCAAGAACCGAAGTCCGGGTGAGTGCTGGTCCGACGCAAGATTGCTGGAAGCTCCAGCTGACGAAACAGTCAGCCAGGCTATGACCCCGATTCGACGTGAACAATCCTACGGACTGACCTTAGCTAAACGCTTGAATCCGACATCGGCTGCGTCCCGATGACAAACCGGTGCACCACCACGCTGACCGCACCCGAGAACAAGCCGCCAGCACCGCCACCCGCCAGGCTCGCCCGCATCCGCGAACACCACTGGCCACCGTCATCGCAGACTGCAGCTTCCGCCGGACTCAGGAGAACGGCCGAGCTGCCGGCCGCGTACGGAAAGGCGCGACCGACGACGGCCCGTCGCCGACCCGCCCAGCGCCACCACCGTAACGTGGGGTCTGGGGGTCGCCCCCAGGTAAGTGGAGTGGGCCGAACGTTGCACCATGCGAACCACCCTGTCGCTGTTGCGGGCCGCCCGTTGTCGGAAGGTCTGACGCGTTCTGAGATTCCCCCGTATGCCGGACACCCGAGGTGTGGGGTCAACGGTCGTGATCTGACGGGGTGTGGAGCTTCTCGAACTCGATCGGGCTGCGCA
>NZ_JBFBAD010000250.1:0-6324 GCF_040682075.1 Actinoplanes sp. NPDC051411
GTTCGCCGCTCTTCTCCCGGGCCGCGCCGACCAGCGCCGGCGCCTGCGGGTCGGCCAGGCCGCCCTCCTCGGCGAGTAGTTCGAGGTTGGTGGTCAGGCTGGTCAGCGGGGTGCGCAGCTCGTGCGAGGCGTCGGCGACCAGCCGGCGTTGGGTCTGTACGGCGTCGTCGAGGGTGGCCATCATCGCGGCGAAGGACCGGGCAAGCCGGGCGATCTCGTCCCGGCCGTGTATGTCCACGCGCCCCTGGAGATCGAGCGCCAGGTCCTGGGTCGCGGTCACGTGCTCGACGGTCTCGGTCAGCGCCTGCACCGGCCGCAGCACCCGCCCGGCCAGCAGCCGCGCGCCGAGGGCCACGGCGAGCGTGCCGCCGAGCATCAGCGCGGCCAGGATGAGGCCCAGCCGTTCGAGCGGCACGACGGCGGCCGACTCGGGGCGGGCGACCCGGACCAGCCCGTCGGGCTTGAGCCAGGCCGCGGTATACATCCGGTACGGTCGGCCCTGGTACGTCATCGAGGAGAAGTACGGGCTCTGCCCGCTGTGGGCGACCTCCACATCGTCATTGGTCAGCGGACCGAGCCCGCCCGAGGGGCCGAGCACGGCCGGCAGGTCCGTTTGCTCCACCTCGTCGAACGAGACGAACTGGAGCACCGTGTCACCGACGACCAGCACCCCGTCGGGTGAGGGTGTGCCCGTTTCGACGGCCTGCAGCTTGAGCTTCTTGGCGAAGTCCGGCGCGTTGGACGCGGTCGACACCAGCGAGCTGTCCAGTTGGTTGTGCAGGTCACGGTCGGCGGCCAGGTAGACCACGAGCGCCGCCGCGAACAGGGCGACGAACACGGCCAGGCCGCAGACCAGCGAGACCCGGGCGCGGAGGGTCACGGCTCCTCCCGCAGCACGTATCCGAGGCCGCGTACGGTCTGGATGAGCCGGGCCTCGCCGCTGGCCTCCAGTTTGGACCGCAGATAGCTGACGTAGACCCACAACGCGTTGGAGCCGGGACCGAAGTCGTAGCCCCAGACCGCCTCGAAGATCGCGGTGCGGCTGAGCACCCGGCGCGGGTTGCGCAGGAACAGTTCGAGCAACGCGTACTCGGTTCGGGTCAGCGACAGCACGCGCTCGCCGCGCCGGGCCTGGCATGCGGCCAGGTCGAGCTCCAGGTCGGCGAAGGCGAGCGTGTCGCGGGCCTGGCCGCCGCGCCGGAGCAGGGCGCGCAGGCGGGCCCGCAGCTCATCCAGGGCGAACGGCTTGACGAGGTAGTCGTCGGCCCCGGCATCGAGCCCGGCGACCCGGTCGGCGACCAGATCGCGGGCCGTCAGCATGAGGATCGGCGTCTCGTCGCCGCGTTCGCGCAGGATGCGGCAGACCTCCAGGCCGTTCGGCTCGGGCATCAGGACGTCGAGCACGATCGCTTGAAGGCCGCCGCCCGCCGCATGCTCGAGCGCGGCACCCCCGTCGGCCGCCTCGGCCACGCCGTAGCCGTCGCGGCGCAGCGCGTGCATCAGCGCACGCCGCACCGCTTCATCGTCGTCGACTATCAGAACGTGCACGACCTATTGTGGCGTCACGCCTTACCCGACGGCGCGGGCGACGGCGACTTGCTCGGCGGAGTCTTTCCAGGCGGGGTCTTACCGGACGGCGACTTCACCGGACCGGGCTGACCTACGATCTCCTTGAGGATCTTGAGTGCCTGAGCGTTGCCGATGTGCAGGTCCTTGGCGAACACCGCGACCACCCGCGGGTCGGTCGGGTCGGCGCCGAGCTTGCCGCTGGCAATCTTCATGTCGCGCAGCGCGTTCTCCAGCTTCGCCAGGCTCACGTGCAGGCTCGCCGCTATCTTGCGCAGGAGCGTGTCCTGGTCGCCCTTGCCCGGCCCGGGCTTCGCATTCGCCGCAACGGCCACCGAGCCCTTCCCGGCCGACTGGGACCCGGTGGCGGCGGCCGCGGACCCACCGGTCACGGCGACCACCGCGACGGTCGCCGCCGCGACGGTCGCCAACATCCTTTTGGTACGCATGGGACTCCCTCGTGTTGGGTTGTGGCGGGTTCGCCCCGCCACACCCCAAGCTCAACAAGGCAGCCTTCACACTTCCGTCGGCGAACCTTAGGAACACCTCAGTATCTTCACGGCCAGTGCCGCGGATAGCTGGAACGACAACGGCAGCCGGTCAACCTGTGGCCCCGCCGGCCGGGCCGGCGAACACGCCGCTGAGCAGATCGAATATCCGGTCCAACGAGCGGCTGGGCGCGACGGTGGCGATGCCGTGCTGGCCGACCATGTTTGCCGGCCAGAGCTCCAGCTGCACCGCGCCGAGGCGGAACGTGGGCGCGCCGGATCAGCGCCGGAACTCCCTTTCCGGCGCCGGCCAGCACCGAGAGATAACCCGGACGATCCCACATGTACACGGTCGTCTACGACCGGAACGTGTGACGCACGCTGTCCCATTTGTGCGCAACAACGTCAGGGCTGCGTCGCCTGAGCGTGCCATTGCGGGTCGTACGAAGCGTGACGGCAAAGCGGGGGGCCGCGCTCGGGGTGCGGCGCGATGACTGGGGCAAATCAGTACACTTGACTTCGGCCGCCGACCGGCCCCCTACGAATGCGAATTTACCCAGCAACTAAAGGCATTTGACATTGTCCACTGCGGATATGCGGTCGTATCTCGTCGGGCTTACGTCCTGGGTCCCGCTTTGAGTCAAGGTCGTAGATCTTGACTTGGCTTGGTGGCGTGGAGCTGCAGGTTCGCTCGTCGGGGCGAGCGCATGTGCGCACTAATCGTCGGGTCCGTACGGTAAGCGTCATCGTCTCTCAATCGCTGTGGTCCTCTGATCCGGCCCGCCGCAGTCGTTCTGGAGGTCGCGTGCGCATCAACCTTGGCGATGTGTCCCTGTGGTTCGATGTCTCCGGCCCGTCTGTCATCCCGCACGGGGACACGACGGTGGAGCGCCCGGTCCTGGTGGCCGTCCACGGCGGTCCCGGCCTGGACCACATGACGGTCAAACCCGCGCTGGAGCCGCTGGCCGCCGATTTCCAGGTCCTGTATTTCGACCTGCGCGGCCACGGCCGCAGCGACCGGAGCAGTGCTGAGTCCTGGAACATGCGGACCTGGGCTGACGACCTGCGGCGGCTGTGCGACGCGCTCGGGCTGCGCAAGCCGGTCATCCTCGGCAGCAGCTTCGGCGGGGACGTCGCGCTCACCTACGCGGCGCTGTTCCCCGATCACCCGGGCGGCGTCATCCTGGCCAACACGACGGGTGGCCACTGGGACGATCCGCGCGGCATCGAGGCGTTCGGCCGCGTCGGCGGCCCCGAAGCGGCCGCCATCATCGAGCGCGTCCGCGCATACCGCCGGGGCGGCTACGCTGCGGACGCCGAGGATCTCCAGGCTGAGTTCACCCGCGTCTGCTACCCGCTCTACAGCGCCACGGCGGGCTGGGCCGAGGAGTCCCGTCGGTTCCTGGCCCGGATGATCAGGAACCCGGACGTCGCCGCGCACTACGACCGCCACGAGCTCTTGAGCTTCGATCCCTGGAGCCTGCTCGGCGCCGTCCGGTGCCCCGTCCTGGTTATCGCCGGCGAGGACGACCCGGTCTGCCCGCTGCCCGTGGTCGAGGAACTGGCCGGCCAGCTGCCGGCTGACACCACCCGCCTCGTGCGACTTCCCGGGGCACGCCACACCATTTTCCGCGACCGGCCGGACCTCGCCTTCCCCGCCATCACCACCTTTGTCGCCCAGATCAGGGAAAGCCACCCCGCCGGCTGAGCCGCGCTGCCCGGCCAGGAAGACAAGCGAAGTGCGCCGGCCGATGCGATCGGCGGCGCCTGTTCGCCGCTCGGCGTAACCGGATCGGACGCGCACATCGCGCTCGACCTCGGCCCGGTACGACGGGCTTTCCGGCTCGTCCGCATTCGAACGCGCGCCAGGTCAGGACCAGAACCCCTCCGAGACGCGTTGATACCGACTGCCGAGCCGTGGATAGTCAGCACCATGGATTTCCGGGTGATCGCGGTGCCGGGCCACGGCGCCGAGGACGTTGTCGTGGCTGCCGACGGTGTCGTCTTCACCGGCACCGAGGACGGCGTGATTCACCGGATCGTCCCCGGCGGCTCGGTGGAGGCCGTCGCCAACACCGGTGGTCGACCACTGGGCATTGAACTGCTGCCCGACGGCCGGCTGCTGGTCTGCGACGCCCGCCGCGGCCTGTTGGCGGTCAACCCGTCCACCGGCGCTATCGAGGATCTGCTCGGCGGGATGCGGTTCTGCAACAACGCCGCGGTGGCCGCCGATGGCACGATCTACTTCTCGGATTCCTCCACGGTCCACCCCATCGATGAGTGGCGGGCGGAAATGGTCGAGGTGACACGCACCGGCCGGCTGCTGCGTCGCACCCCGGACGGCACCGTCACCGTCCTGCGCGACGGCCTGGCCTTCGCCAACGGCGTGGCGCTGGCAGGCGACGAGTCCTTCGTCGCGGTAGCCGAGACCGCGGCACGCGCTATAGCCCGCCACTGGCTCACCGGCCGCGACGACTTCCTGGTCGAGGACTTACCCGGCTACCCCGACAACATCGCCCGCGGCAGCGACCGACTGATCTGGGTGTCGATCGCCAGCCCGAAAGACCCGGTGGTGGAACGCCTCCAGCGCGCCCCCGTCTGGATCCGCCGCCAAGTCACCAAGATCCCCCAATCACTACAGCCGGCGCCGAAACGCACGGTCCGGGTCCAGGCGTACGACGACGACGGCCACCTGATCCGCGACCTCACCGGCGACAGCACCCACTTCCACATGGTCACCGGCGTCCGGGAACACGACGGCCGCATCTGGATGGGCAGCCTGCACGAGCCCGCCGTCGCGGTGCTGACCCCTTGAGATGCGCCTCACCGGTGCGGTCATCCACTGGCGCGGCGTGGCCGGAGCTAGCGCGGGCCGGCGACGTAACGTCCTGAAACGTTGACCAGCCGGGCGTCGGTCACACCGTCGTCGGCGAGTGACGCTTCAGACGATTCTGGATTCATGACTCAGGTGCTCCTCGCATTCCTTTCGGCGTCCTCGGTCTCCCGGCAACAGCATGCCGACGGCGGCCCTGCGCGCACTCAGATCGTCCGGTACCGAGCCGAAATCGGCCTGATCGCACCTACCACCGCGACGATCCAGGCCGCCGCCGCTGTGATGCTCGCAGTGGGCCAACTGTCCGAGGCGAGGGCCGGTCACGAGGCCGGCCAGGTTCCCGAACCTTTCGTCCAAGCATGCCGAGACGCAGAACGCGAGTTCAACCGGACCGCTCGAGCCGAACTGGGTAGCCCTGAATCAATCTGGAGACTCCCACCAGCCTCTCGCCAGCCGATGCTCCTCCGGCCACCGCGCACAAGGGGACCGAGAAGACCGAATGACCGCGACGACGTCCCCGATGCCTCCCAGGCCAGACAGAACGCCACAACGACCACGAGCACCGATGCGCCCTTTCAGCGGCAAATGAGCGCGTTGCCCTGGCAACGACGCGTGAGCCGCTACCGCGCGGCAGTCCACGCGCCGACGACCATTCTGACCGGCCAATTTGAACCCTGGCATCCGCAGCCGTTCAGGATATCCGCCAGCCAACTTCAGCCGCCCAACGTTCGGCTGAAGCCATCAGTACCTCGGTGGCGGGCGACTTGATCTGCCCGTAGTCCAACAGGTTCGGCACGCTCACCGCCAGACGCTGCTTGAAGGCGCCCCACGCCTGCCGAACATCGCTGTCCGACCGCAGATAATCACGGAAGAGCAGTGCGAACCGAGCATTACCCCCATCGCGTTCCCGGACGTGAACGTTCGCGATGCGCGCACCAATCGGCGGAGCGAAGACCAGCTTGCGATACTCCCGGCCGCCGGTGAGCTCAGCCCGGTTCCACGGTTCCGGCCGACAGCGGAAACCGATCCCGCCGAACAGCGCCACCAGCCGTTCCTCGTCGATCGACGGCACCCGCACCTGAACGTCGATGCAGTCCTTCGCCGCCAAGCCGGGAACCGAGGTCGAACCGACATGATCGATGACGGTCGCTTGGTCGCTCAGCACGGCTCGGATCTGAGCCGCCAGCACCTCAAAGGCTGCTGGCCAGTCCGGCCGATAGCTAACCACGGCGACCGACACGCTCTCGTCGGCAAACGGCACGGTCCTTGACGATACCGGACTACACGGAGCACACCTACCAGTGATCAGCGACCCTCGCCGTGACGTTGGGCGGTGCCCTATCGGCGGCTACTTGTTTCATTGATCTACGACCGCAGCCCGGCCAGGCTGGGTCGAGGTGACCGGTGGGTTCGCTCTCACGGCGGCTGCCCACCGCA
>NZ_JBFBAD010000251.1:0-6103 GCF_040682075.1 Actinoplanes sp. NPDC051411
ACCAGCCGGGCCGCTCGTCGTCCCGGAACCTGCCGGGAACGACCCCCCGTTCAGCAGCCCGGGCCGCCTCGCAGAGCCGGCCCACGGCCGATCTGGGAGCCATGGGCCGACTCGCGTGTCACCGACTATGGCGGGCCGCTCGGCCGTGTACGGAAAGTCCGAACGAACCCGAACGGTCACTCGGCGTGATTCCCGACAAGTCACAATTCGCGACCCTGCCCGACCCCGGTCAGGCCACGACCCTGGACGGCCTCGCCGAGACGCTGCGGCTTCTCAAGGCGTGGGCCGGCAACCCGTCGTACGAGACCATCACCGGCCGGGTCAACGCCCAGCGGCCGGCCACCGAGCAGGTGGGCAAGACGACCGTGGTCGACTGTTTCCGTCCGGGCCGCCGCCGCGTCGACGCCGAGCTGGTGGTCGCGGTCGTCGAGGCCCTGCACGCCGACCTGGGCTATGTCACCCAGTGGCGGCAGGCGCTCCGGGTGATCAGCGGCGAGACCCAGGCCGCGGCCCAGGTGCGGGTGCAGGACAGCCTGCCCCAGGACCTGCCCCTCTTCACCGGCCGGGCCACCGAACTCGCCCGGCTGCGGGAGCTGGCCCAGCAGGGTCCGGCCGTCGTGATCTCGGCGCTGGCCGGGATGGCCGGCGTCGGCAAGACCCAGCTGGCCGTCCACGTCGGACACCAGCTCGCAGCCGAGCAGAAATTCGACCGGATCCTCTTCGTCAACCTGCGCGGGTTCCACTCCGACCCGGCGCAGCCGCCGGCCGATCCTTCAGCGGTGCTCGACGGCTTCCTGCGCCTGCTCGGCGTGACCGGTCAGCGCGTACCGCATCAGCTGGAGGCCCGCACCGAGGCGTTCCGGGAAAAGCTGGCCGGTCTGCGCAGCCTGGTCGTGCTCGACAACGCCGCCGACGCCAAGCAGGTGGCGCCCCTGCTGCCCGATGTGCCGGGTTGCGTGACCCTGGTGACGAGCCGGCGCGACCTGGGCGAGCTGAGCTCGGCGGCCCGGTTCCCGGTCGACGTGTTCAGTCCGGCCGAGGCGCTGAGCTATCTGGCCTCGGCCGTGCCGGAGATCCCGGTCGGCTCCGACCCTCAGGCGGCGGCCCGCATCGGGCGCCGGTGCGGGCATCTGCCGCTCGCCCTGGCCCTGGTCGCCGGGCACATGCGGGCCAAGCCGGGCTGGACGCTGACCGACCACGCCGACTGGCTCGACGAACGTCATTCCGACCGCCGCCTCGACTCCGGAGTGGAGCTCGCGCTCGAGGTCTCGTACCGGAATCTGCCCGCCGGAGAGCGGGAGCTTCTCCGCCTGATCGCTCAGCACCCGGGCCAGGATTTCGACGCCCGGGCGGCGGCCGCGCTGGCCGGCATCGATCTGCCGACCGCCGAGGCCCGCGTAGCCGAGCTGGTCGCCGATCACCTGGTGCAGGTGGCCGCGCCCGGCCGCTACGGCCTGCACGACCTGGTGCGGGCGTACGCCGTGGGCCGCTCGGCGGACGAGGACCGCCGGGTCGACCGGCGCGCCGCCGTGACCCGCCTGCTCGACTACTACGTGAGCGTCGCGGCGGCCGCGATGAACCGTCTCGATCCGGCCGAGGCGGCCCGCCGTCCGGCGGTTGACGATCCGAGGCTGCCGCTGCCCGACCTCGAGGACCCACTGTCCTGGTTGAACACCGAGCGGACCAACCTGATCGCGGCGGTCGCCCACGCGGCGACCGACGGCTGGCCGGAGCACGCCGTACGGATGTCGTCGATCCTCTATCGCTACCTGCTCGGGCGCTATCACCACGAGGCCCACCTGGTGCATGGGCACGCGGCCCGGGCGGCGCTGCAGGCCGGCGACGAGATCGGGTACGCCCGTGCCGTGGCCAACCTCGCGACCGCCGACATCAATCTGGGCCGGCACGAGGCGGCCGTACGCAATGTGAACGAGTCCCTGCGGGTGCTTCGCCAGACCGGCCACCCGACCGACGAGGCACGCGCGCTCAACAATCTGGGCATCGCCGAAACCCGGCTGGGCCGTTACGCCGAGGCGGCCGAGCATCATCGCGAATCGCTCGACCTCTACTGGATCGTCGGCGACTCGATCGGCCGGGCCCGGGCCCTGGTCAACCTGGGCAATCTCGACGCCCGGCTGGAACGACAGGACGATGCGGCCGCCCACTACGCCGAGGCGCTCGAGCTCTATCTGGAGTCGGGCGACCTGTCCGGCGCCGGGGTCGCGCTCAGCAACCTGGGCGGGACCGAAATCAAGCGGGGAAACTTCGAGGCGGCCGAGCGGCACCTGCTCCGGGCGCTCGAACTGTTCCGCGATGCGCGCAGCCCCAACAGCGAGGCCCACGTTCTCGACGACCTCGGCAGCCTGGCCACCCAGCGGGGCCTCTTCGACCGGGCGGTCGACTATCACGGGCAGTCGCTGGCCCTCTTCCGCGCCAGCGGCGACCGGGACAGCGAGGCGTGCGTGCACAACGGGTTGGGGGAGGCGTACCAGGCGGGCGGTTTCGCGGCGAAGGCCCGTGAGGAGTTCGCGGAGGCGCTGGCCATCGCCTCCGAGGACGATGTGGACGACCGGGAGGAGCAGGCCCGGGCACACATGGGGCTGGCTGTGACCGAGCCCGGCCGGGCCCGCGAGCACTACGCCGCCGCCCGTGAGCTCTGGACCGAGCTGGGTTCGCCCCGGGCTGACCTAATAGCGGAACGAGCCGACGAGCGTACGTAATCTTTCGGAGAGTGAGGCGAGCCGGGCCGCCGCCGCCTCGGTCTCGCCGGCCCCGCCGGTGGTGCTCGTCGCCGTGTCGGCGACGCCGGCGATGACCCCGGCGATCTCCCGCGAGCCGTGGGCGGCGTCGCTGACCGACCGGCTCATCTCGTTCGTCGTCGCGGTCTGCTCCTCGACCGCGCCGGCGATCGTCGTCGAGTAGTCGCTGATCTTGTTGATGACCTCGGCGATCTGCTGGATCGCGGCGACCGCCTCGGCCGTGTCGGCCTTGATCGCGCCGATCCGCCCGCTGATGTCCTCGGTCGCCCGGGCCGTCTCCTGCGCCAGTTCCTTGACCTCGCTCGCCACCACCGCGAAGCCCTTGCCCGACTCGCCGGCCCGCGCCGCCTCGATCGTCGCGTTGAGCGCGAGCAGGTTGGTCTGCTCGGCGATCGCGGTGATCGTGCGCAGCACCTCGCCGATCTCCCCGCTGGACGTGCCGAGCTTGCCCATCGTGGCCGTCGTCTGCTCGGCGACCCGCACCGCCGACGAGGTGACCCGGGCCGCCTCGGCCGCGTTCTCGGCGATCTCCCGGATCGACGCGCTCATCTCCTCGGCCCCCGCCGCCACGGTCTGAACGTTCTCCGAGACCCGCCCGGCCGACTCGGTGACCAGCCCGGCCTGCTCCTGGGAGGCCCGCGCCGACCCGGCCAGCCGCCCCGACACGTCGGTGATCTCGCCGCTCGCGGTGCTCAGCTCGTCGGCCGCCACGGCGATGCCCCGGACCGTGTCCGCGACCTTCTGCATGAACCGGTTGAACGCCGCCCCCAACTGGCCCAGCTCGGTCGGCGACTCGTCGACCCGCTGGGTGAGGTCGCCGTCCCCGTCGGCGATGCCGGCCATCCGGTCACGCAGGCGCCCGATCGGCGCCACCACCGCCCCGGCGACCAGGAACGCGACCAGGCAGCTGACGATCAGCGCGGCGAGGGCGAGCAGGATGGCCCAGTTACGCAGGTGGGTGACCGGCGCCAGGACCGTGCTCTCCGGCACCGACAGGACGAGCGACCAGGTGTCGTCGGCGCCGATCGCGATCGGGACGGCGACGCTGAGATTGCCGCCGGCCTGGACCCGGGCCGGCTTGCCCTCGGTGATCGACTGCTTGGCGGTCTCGGCGGCGGACCCCTGGAAGGGCTTCGTGAGCAGCTTCGGGTCCGGCCCGGCGACCACGTTGCCGGCCGCGCTGACCAGCGTCGCCTGCCCCTTCCCGAATGGGTTGTCGTCGGCGATCAGCTTGCTCAGCGAGTCGAGCGTCAGGTCCTCCCCGGCGATACCGGCGAACTTCCCGTTCCGGATCACCGGCTCGACCGCCGAGGTCATCAGCACGTTCTGGCCGTTGACCTGGTACGTGTACGGCTCGAGCACCATCTCCTTGCCACTCTGCTTGGGCGTCAGATACCAGGCGCCGTCGGTCGGGTCGTCGAGCCCGGTCAGCGCCTCGACGACGATGCCGCCGCTCGGCCCCCGATGCCAGTAGGGCGCGAACCGCCCCGCCGCATCACTGCCGGTATTGTTCTCGTGCTCGGCGTCCCGCCCGTCGAACGCGTTCGGCTCCCACGCCGTCCAGGCCCCCAGATATTCGGGGTGTGCCGCGAGCAGGCGGTGCAGAATCTGGTTGGCGACGTCCCGCTCGGACAGCGCGCCCATGGCCGTCCCCAGCGTCCGCGCGGTCCCGAACGCCGCGTCGAACTCCTGCTCGACCTGCGCCGCCCCGACCTCGGCGGAGCGCTGCGCATCATCAAAGGACACCGTCCTCAGACTCCGCGACGCCCCCACGGTCAGCACGCTGACCAGCACGGCGACCGAGACGAACAGCAGCGCGGTCAGGCTCAGGACAAGCCGCGTCCTGATGGTCATGCGAGACATCGGGGCCTCCAGCGAGATCAACTCTGCCATTCCTGATCGGCCCGAGCCGTCATTCCCTGAGCCGGGCCATCGCGCTGACGCGCCCGGCCAACCCCGCCACATCCACCGGACCGTCCGTCCGGACGCTCATCCCGTACGCGACCCCGAGCGGTCTCGCCCCTGCCACCCAGGCGTCCCAGTGCGCGGCCACGTTGGCTTCATCCCGGTGAACAGCCGCCCGCCGCCGCGCCCGCACCCGCGCAAGGGCCACCGCCGCCGGCACCTCACACCAGATCTCGACGGCCCGCGGATTCCCGCACCGCCTCCGCCCTTTCTCGACAAACCCACTCCAAAACCACCAGCCCGGCCAGCTCAGCGGCGACCTCCCACATAGTCTCGGACGCCACAATCCCGGCGCGCTCCGGCGCAAGCCCCTCCTTGATCGCATCCTTGGAAACCAGCGGAGCCCCAAGCGCCCCACTCAACCGCCCCGCCAACGTCGTCTTGCCGCTCCCGGGCAGCCCGTTGACAAGAACAAGAAACTCAGCCACGGAGCCAGCTTCCCGCACACCCCGGGCCGCTCTTCACAGGCGAGTCAGACCCGCCCCCTCTGTCTGCGTCGCCGCCGCTCGGCACGCTCCGGCGGGGCCTGTCGTCGCCAGATGCGGGGTGGCGCAACCGTCGGTCGGTCGGATCCAGACAGTCGGCACGGGCAAAAGGCGCCAGGCACGGATTGATCGCCGGTCCTGTGGGATCAGCCACCCGCGACGCCGAAATGTCAGAGCAGATCCCACCCCGACTGTCAGGGCCGCAGAGTGGCGGCTTCGGGCCCTGTCGGCTCCGTGGCCGGGGCGGAGTGGCGGGTTCGGGCTGGCCGGCTCGGTGGTTGGGGGTGTGGTGCCGGGTTCGGCCGGTCGGTGGTCCGGGGCGGAGCGCCGGCTTCAGGCCAGTCGGTTCCGTGGCCGGGGCGCAGAGTCGTGATTTCGGCCCGCCCGCCCCGGCCGCCCGCCGGCCGGCGGCGCAGAGCCGCGACTCGGATCCGCCCGCCGCCGGTCGCCTCCACACTCGCCGATCGCTACACCGTCCACCACCACTGGGCCGCCAGGAGGCGGTCGAACGTGCGGATTTGTTGACCGTGGGCGTGCGGTCAGGGCGGCATTTGGCGATTCTGCGACCCGGCGACGTCGATGCTGGCGACTCGCGGTCCGGCGACTCGCGGTCCGGCGACTCGCGGTCCGGCGACGCGGCCCGGCGACTCGCGGCCCGGCAACCCCGACTAACGGCCCGGGACGCGGCGACCCGGCGCCCGCGACGCGGCGACCTCGTTCCCGTCGACCCCGCAACCCCGCAACCCCGCAACCCCGCGCCCGCGCCCCGACCGGCCCGGCGCGGCGCGGCGCGGCGCGGCGGTCACGTCCACCGAAGTGGTGTATGACCTGGTCTTTTAGGTCAACGAGAGGCGGCCATCGCAGATCCTTCGGATTGTCTGAAGATCACGAAGG
>NZ_JBFBAD010000252.1:0-5362 GCF_040682075.1 Actinoplanes sp. NPDC051411
TGCCGCTGGTCATCAGGATGTAGGCGGCCAGCGACGGGCAGTGCGCCGGGTAGCCGGCGTCGTAGCGGGTGGTGGTGCCGTAGGCGCCGGCCAGCCGATTGAGGTACGGGGCGTCCGGGTCACCGATGACCTGACGGTAGCCGTGGTTCTCCTCCACGATCACCATGACCTTGCGGCCCGGGTCGGCGGCGGGCGAGGCGACACCGACCGAAGCCGCAGGAGCCGAGACAGCAGGAGCCGAGACGGCGGACGCCGAGACAGCGGGCGCCGGGGCTCCCGGCCCGCAGGCCGCGACCAGGGCAACCGCCGTCAACAGCGCGGACCAGGCAGATGAACGTAAGGCCATGGCTGCGGACCCTACTCACGACGTCCTGAGAATCGGTTGAAAAGCCCCATACGCTTACGGGTGATCCGTGCTGACCTTCGAACGACGCCGACCCCGGAGGAACTCGATCGCGATCGGGATCACCGAGATCACCACGATGCCGATCAGGATCAGCTCGATGTTGTTCTTGACGAAGGCGACCTGGCCCAGGAAGTAGCCCAGGATCGTGACACCGCAGGACCACAGCACGCCGCCGAGCACGTTGTAGCCGACGAACCGCCGGTAGTGCATGCCGCTCGCACCGGCCACGATCGGGGTGAAGGTACGCACGATCGGCACGAACCGGGCCAGCACGATCGACCGGGCACCGTACTTGTCGAAGAACGCCGAGGCCCGCTGCAGGTTCTCCTGCTTGAACAGCCGCGAGTCGGGCCGGCGGAACAGGGCCGGCCCGAAACGGCGCCCGAAGACGTAGCCGAACTGGTCGCCGAGCACCGCCGCAATCGAGATCAGCAGGCACATCAGCCACAGCGGCTGGTGCAGGTACTGCCGGTTCGCGATCAGCAGCCCGGTGGTGAACAACAGCGAGTCGCCGGGCAGGAAGAACCCGATCAGCAGGCCCGACTCGGCGAACACCAGCACGAGGATGCCGATCAGGCCGAACGTGGAGATCAGCCACTGCGGGTCGAGGAACTGCGACATCAGGATCCTTCGGCTCGAAGCAAGAGGCAGGAAACAACATGACCGCCGGACGGGCCACTAAACCTACAAGTCGTAGGTAAGAAAGCGCTGAAAAGGTCAGGCGATGTCGCGGCGCCGCAGGATCGACGTGCCGACCACGCCCGCGACGATGCCGTACGCGATCAGAACGACCGCGCCGACCCACTCGGCCGGGCTCTGGGTGAACGTCTTGGTCGGCGAGATCATCACCGTCGACGCGACCTCGGGCACGATCACCTGCAGGGTCAGCACCCAGTCCTGGTTGATCCAGTAGGTGTGGATCAGATCGAAGACGCTGCCCGCGGCCGAGGCGCCGACCAGGTAGAGCACGGTCGCCGAGACGGTGGCGCCGAGCTGGCTGCGGACCAGGGCGCCGAAGCCGACCCCGAAAACGGCCCAGATCGCGTACGCGGCGAGGTTGAGCAGGATCGCCCGCAGCACACCCCAGTGCCCCAGCTGCGAGCCGTACCCGAGGTGGTGTAGGAAGATCGCCCCGGCGACCACGCTGAGTACGGTCGAGACGAGCCAGGACGCGGCGGCCATGACGATCGCGGTGCCCAGCTTGCCGGCCACGACCCGGGTACGCCGCGGCGTCTGCAGGAACGTCGTGGTAGCGGTCTGCTGGTAATACTCGCTGGTGATCAGCACGATGCCGAGCAGGCAGGCGAGCAGCACCCCGATCAGCTGCCCCGAGGTGTAGAGCGTGGTCGCCTGGGTGATCGCGGAGTGCCCGAGCTGCCAGTCACTCCGCAGACGGGCCAGGAACTCGGGCGGGATCCGGTCGCCGTGGCCGTGTGTCTCCAGGGCCACGAACTGGGCGAACGGCTTGAGCAGGGAGTTCGCGTTCACCGCGTTGACCACGAACATGATCACGGTGCTGAGGACGGTGGCGACGGCGAACAGCCAGCCCATGCTGGTGGTGCGCAGCTTGAAGATCTCGGCGTGCACAAGACGGATCATCGGATGGCGGCCTTCTCGGTCGTGAGGGTCAGGAACACGTCTTCGAGGTCGGGCTGATCGGTGCTCAGGTGGTGCACGGCCACACCGGCGGCCAGAGCCGTGTCTCCGACCACGGCCGCGGTCGTACGGGAAACGAGAAGCGTGCCCGGTCCGGCCGCGATGACCGAAGCGCCGATCGCGCGCAGCGCGGAGGCGAGCGTCTCCGGATCGGGCGTGCCCACCTGGATCCGGGTGTCGCCGGCCATCGAGGCCAGCACCTCGCGGACCGCGCCCTGCCGGACCAGGCGGCCGGCCGCGACGATGACCACGTCGTCGGCCAGCGCCTGCATCTCCGAGAGCAGGTGGCTGGAGACCAGCACCGTGCGGCCATCGGCGGCCAGCCGCTGCAGGAACTCGCGCATCCAGCGGATGCCCTCCGGGTCGAGCCCGTTGGCCGGCTCGTCCAGGATCAGCACCCGCGGGTCGCCGAGCATGGCCGCGGCGATGCCGAGCCGCTGCTTCATGCCCAGCAAGTAGCCCTTGAACTTGCGGTCGGCGGCCGGCTGGAGGCCGACCATGTCGAGGACCTCCTCGGCCCGGCTCAGCGGCAGCCCGGTGGTGATGCAGCACGCCTTCAGGTGGTTGCGGCCGGTGCGGCCCTTGTGCGCCGAGGAGGCCTCCAGCACCGCGCCGACGACCCGGTCCGGCTCGGGCAGGTCGACGTAGCGGTGGCCGCCGATCGTGGCCGATCCGGCCGTCGACATGACCAGGTTGAGCAGCATCCGCAGGGTCGTGGTCTTGCCGGCGCCGTTGGGGCCCAGGAAGCCGGTGACCCGGCCCGGCTCGACGGTGAACGACAGGTCGTTCACCGCGGTCAGGCCCGGGTACTGCTTGGTCAGGCCGGATACGACGATGCGTCCGTCGTCCATGGTCATCCTCCGGTGATGGGGTTCGGCGGTGTGCCGTACACCCATCACGATCGGCGGCGAGGCTAAGAGCCTCCGGCGTGGCCGGTTAAGAAGACCCTAAGAGCACCGTGATCACCGTTCCCCGCGGCTCGTTGGGGCCGGCCGTGACGGTGCCGCCGTGCTGGGCCACCGTCTGCGCGACGATGGCCAGCCCGAGACCCGAGCCGGGCATCGAACGGGCCGCGGTGGCCCGGTAGAACCGGTCGAAGACGTACGGGCGGTCACCCTCGTCGATGCCCGGTCCGTGGTCGGCGACGGTCAGAACCGGCCGCTCGCCCGTCTTCAGCGTGACCTCGACCGTGCTGTCGGGCGGACTCCACTTGGCCGCGTTGTCGAGGATGTTGACGACCATCCGTTCGAGCTCGCCCGGCCGCCCGTGCACGACCGCCGGCTGAAGGTCGGTAGCGAACCGGACGCGGGGTGCCCGGATCCGTACGCGGATGACCGCCGCCTCGATCACGTCGGTGAGCTCGACGTCCTCGGCCGCCTCGCGGGTGCTCTCGTCCCGGGCCAGCTCGACCAGCTCGGTCGTCAGGGTGGCCAGCTCGGCCATCTGCGCGTTCAGATCGGCCAGCAGCTTCGCCCGCTCGTCGGGCGGCAGGCGGTGCGCGAGTTCGGGGTGCTTCTCGACCTCGAGCAGCAGCTCGATGTTGGTGCGGATGCTGGTCATGGGCGTCCGCATCTCGTGACTCGCGTCCTCGATCAGCGTGCGCTGGGCCCGCCGCGCGGTGTCGATCGCCGCCAGCAGGGTGTTGACCGACGCGCCGAGCCGGGCGATCTCGTCGGCCCCGTCGACCGGCAGCGGGCGGCCGAGATCCAGGGTGCCGGTGACGTCCTCGACCGCGCCGGTGAGCCGCTCCACCGGGGCCAGGCCGGCGCGGGCGACCGCCCGGCCGAGGAACGCCGCGCCGGCCACGCCGACCACGCTGACACCGAGCAGCAGCAGGCCCAGGATGGTCAGCACGTTCTCGTCCGGGTCCTGGTTGATCGCCACCGAAACGGCACCCCCGCCGGTGAGCGGCACCGTGAGCATCAGGTAGTCGTCGCCGCCGACCCGGACCGGCCTCTCTTGGGGCCGGCTGACGTTCGCGGTCACCGGCAGGGCGGTCGCCGAGTGACTCACGACCGCGCCGCTCGAATCGACGATCTGCCACTCCAGCCCGCTGTGCCGGTGTCCGTCGCGCGGCTCGGGGAGCCGCGCCGCGTTGCGCCACTGGTCGGGCTGGGCGACGATCGCGGCCGCCTCGCTGGTCAGTTGCGACTGGGTCTGGTGGTGCTGGATCTCGCCGACCGCCAGCCAGGCGACCACCGCGATGGTGACCACGGCGGCCGCGACCGCCCCGGTGACCAGCAGCGACAGTCGGGCCCGCAGGGTACGGCGGCGCCACCACCGGACCAGCCGTCTCACGGGGCGTCCTCACGCAGGACGAAGCCGACGCCGCGCACCGTCCAGAGCAGCCGGCTCTCGCCCTCGGCCTCCAGCTTGCGGCGCAGATAGCCGAGGTAGACGTGGATGCTGTTCGAGGTCTCGCCGAAGTCGTAGCCCCAGACCTGCTCGAACAGGCCGCTCCGGGTCAGCACCTGCCGCGGATGACGCAGGAACGCCTCGAGGATGCCGAACTCGGTGCGGGTGAGCCGGAGTTGGCGGTCACCACGCCGGACCTCACGGGTGCGCACGTCCATGCGTACGTCCGAAAAGCGCAACTCGGCGGCGTCGGCCGGCGCCGGTGTGGTGATCATCGAACGGCGCGCCAGCGCCCGCAGCCGGGCCAGCAGCTCCTGCAGGGCGAACGGCTTGACCAGGTAGTCGTCGGCACCGGCGTCCAGCCCGGCGACCCGGTCGCCGACGCCGTCGCGGGCGGTGAGCATCAGCACCGGCACCAGGATCCCGTCGGCCCGCAACTGCTGGCAGGTCGCCAGGCCGTCCATCACCGGCATGCTGACGTCGAGGATCATGGCGTCCGGCTCCCGGGTGGCGACGGCCGCCACGGCCTCCCGGCCGTCCGCCGCCGTCTCCACGTCGTGGCCCTCGAACCGCAGCGTCCGCGCGAGCGAGTCCCGCACCGCCGGGTCGTCGTCCACCACCAGCACCCGCACGATCATCCCTCCCGTACCAGCTTCATCCCGCACCCCGCAGGTCGCCGTCCGTTCGGCGAGAAATACCAGCGTGGCCGGGCACCTTAATCGCCGCGACCGGGGCGACTAAGAGTTTCCTAAGAGGGGTCGGGGAATCACATCAGTCCGTGGGGGGCAGCGGGAGCCGGATCCGCATCGCCGCGCCGTGCTCGAGGTCGTCGACGGTCAGCGTGCCGCCGTGCGCGGTCACGATGTCGCGGGCGATAGCCAGCCCGAGCCCACTGCCGCCACCGGCACGCGAACGACTGTCATCGAGCCGCACGAACCGTCCGAA
>NZ_JBFBAD010000253.1:0-5338 GCF_040682075.1 Actinoplanes sp. NPDC051411
CTTCGGACAAGTCACTTCCCGGACCCGCCAGACCACAGCCTAAAACACCACTCACGATCAACACTTGACAGAGAGGGGTGCCAGATCCGGATGCCGCCGGGTCTCAGTGAACGTTACCTTTTGTAGTCGACGCTCGGCAGCTCCCAGGCGCGAAGCGAGACCGCTCCTGTCACAAGTGCTGGACTCCGTCGGGTTCGGCGCGCAACTTGCTGGTCGACGGCCCCGCCAGCTCAGCGGGTCGCGATCGCGCGTGCGTTTGCCGCCGAAACCACCCTCCTGTTCGCGACGAACCCACCTCCGCCTTTGCGCCCGTCCTGTTAGTACATGCTGCGGCTCTCGTCCGAAATCTTGGATCGGCTGTCCCGGGACTGTCGTGCAGGTTCAGAAGGCGCTGCGGACGGTGCCGCCATCGACGCGGATCGTTGCGCCGCTGATGTATTCGGCGTAGGGGCCGCACAGGTACGCGACGGCGCCGGCGATCTCGTCGCGCCGGCCGTAACGGGCCCGGTCGTTGGGCACGATCTCGCGGACCGAGTTGTACTCGATCTCCTCCCAGGTCTCGCCCCAGCCGCGGTCCGCTGACAGCTTGACCAGGAAGTCCTGCACGGCGGGGACGAGGATCGCGCCGGGCGCCACGACGTTGGAGGTGATCCGGGTGCCGGCCAAGTTTCGGGCGAGCGAGACGGCCATATTGTGGCGGGCCGCGAGGGAGGTGTTGTAATGCGGGTGGTTGCCGAAGGGCTGTACGCCCGGGCCGCCGCCGATCGTGACGACCCGGCCGTAGTCGGGGTCACGCAGGCCGGGGACGATGCGCTGGATCATGCGTACGCCGGAGACGACGTTGATGTTGTATGTGTGCTCCCAGATGTCCGGGGTGGCGGCGGCCCAGTCCAGGTGCTCGTACGCGCCGGCGTCGGTGCCCAGGTCGCCGATCGCGATCGAGGCCTTTCCGCCGCTCCTGACGATCGAGTCGGCGACCGCCCGCGCACGTTCGGCGCCGCGGCCGTGGATGACGACGTCGGCGCCCTCGGCGGCGAGCGCCCGCCACCCGGCAGGCCATCCTGGATTCGGCGGTCACGGCCTTCACCCGGCACGGCTACGACGGCGTGGGCGTGCGCGAGATAGCAACGGTCGCCGGCGTCACGGCGATGCTCGTCAACCGCTACTTCGGTTCTAAGGAGGGCCTGTTCACTGAGGTCGTCGACGTCTTGTTTGCCCCACCCGCGATGATTCCGACCGAGTCCGCGAATCTGGCGGCCGACACGGCGCGCGTCCTGGTGGCCCGCACCGAACCGGACGCCGATCATCTGGGGCCGTTCGAGCTGCTGCTCCGGTCGGCCGCGAACCCCCGGGCCGCCGAAATCGTGCGAGCCGGCATTGCCAAGCATGTGGGCGCACGGTTCACCGCAGCCCTGGACGGCCCCGACGCCCAGGAGCGGGCCGAGCTTGGCCTGGCTCTGCTGGCCGGCACCTGGCTGATGCGTCGGATCATCGGTACCCCGGGCCTGCGTGACGCCGAGCCCGGCCTCCTGGCCACTCAGATAGCCCGCATGCTGGAGGTAATCGTCAGGCCGCCGGCCTAGGAGCGGCGCGGCGCCCTCCCGGCGGCAACGATCGGCCAGTAACCGACAGATGCAAGCCGCTCACGTCGTGTCCGATCACCCCCACCGGCACGATCGCCGGCGGGCCGTCCGACCCGCGACGGGCGAGCGATGGAGCTTCGCCACATCTGTCCGGGTGCCCATTGCGGGATGTCGAGGTAGAAGCAGCGGACCGGGCGTGGCGCGGCGCATCGATCCGGTCAAGGGTCGCTGGGCTGTCAGGGCCGTGTCAGCGCTATGTGCGCCGCATATCAGCGGCACCCGGCAGTCTGCTTCCCGAGGGCCGGTGCCGGCATGGACAGCGGCCCGCGACGGAGGGGACGGTAAGCGACATGAGTGATCTCGTGGTGCGGGCGGAGGGGCTCCGCAAACGATTCGGTAAGACGCAGGCTCTGGACGGGGTCGATCTGGCCATGCGCCGCGGCACGGTGCTCGGGGTGCTCGGGCCGAACGGCGCCGGCAAGACGACCGCCGTACGCGTGCTGGCCACGCTGCTCAAGCCGGACGCCGGTACGGCCGAGGTGGCCGGCATCGACGTGCTGAAGCAGCCTCAGCGGGTGCGGCGGCGGATCGGGCTGACCGGTCAGTATGCCAGCGTCGACGAGGATCTGACCGGCACGCAGAACCTGGTGCTGATCGGTCAGCTGCTCGACCTGACGACCCGGGACGCCCGGAAGCGGGCGGCCGAGCTGCTGGAGTGGTTCGACCTGGCGGAGGCGGCGTCCCGGCGGGCCAAGACGTATTCGGGTGGCATGCGCCGCCGCCTCGACCTGGCGGCGAGCCTGGTCGGACACCCCGAGGTGATTTTCCTGGACGAGCCGACGACCGGCCTCGACCCGGCCAAGCGCGAGGACATGTGGGGTGTCGTCCGCACCCAGATCGCCCAGGGCGCGAGCGTGCTGCTGACCACGCAGTACCTGGACGAGGCGGACGCCCTCGCCGACGAGATCGCGGTGATCAACCACGGCAAGGTGATCGCGTTCGACACGCCGAACGGCCTCAAGCGGCGCGTCGGCGGGCTCACTCTGCGGGTGCGGCCGAGCGACCCGGCCAAGATCGAGGACGCGCTGAAGGTGCTGGACGCGGTCGCGGCCCCGGGCACCAACGCCTCGCTGGACACCGCCGCCGGGGCCCGCGCGGGCGCCGTCTCGGTCCCGGTGGCCGCCGACACGGCGATCGACGAGGCCCTTCCGGCGCTGCGCCGGGCCGGCGTCGAGTTCACCGAACTGGGTCTGCACCTGCCGAGCCTGGACGAGGTCTTCCACGCGCTCACCGAAGAAAACGCTGAAGCCAAGAAGGAGAGTGAGCTCGTATGACCACCCTTGACGTCCCGGTCCGCAACATCGTCGGCGACATCGACAAGCCCCGTGGAGGCGCGCTCGCCGCGTTGATCAGGCATAGCGTGGCGCTCGCGCGCCGCAGTTTGATCAAGACGATACGGACGCCCGAGGCGCTGATCGACGTCACGCTGCAGCCGGTGATCTTCCTGCTGCTGTTCACGTACCTGTTCGGCGGCGCCATCGGTGCCGGTGACCGGCACGCCTACCTGCAGTTTCTCCTGCCCGGCATGTTGGCCCAGTCGCTGGCGATGGGCGGCATCGCCCTCGGGCAGAACCTGAACGCCGACATCGAGAAGGGCGTCTTCGACCGGTTCCGGTCGCTGCCGGTGGCCCGGTCGGCGCCGCTGGTCGGCGCGGTCGCGGCGGACATCGTCCGCTACCTGACCGTGTGCGTCGTGATGCTGGGATTCGGCATGATCATGGGCTTCCGGGTCGAGACCGGCTTCCTCCAGGCAATCGCCGCGGTCGCCCTGGCGGTCGGCTTCGGCCTGTGCTTCTGCTGGATCTCGGTCTGGGTCGGCATGATGGTGCGCACCCCGGGCGCCGTGCAGGGCACGATGTTCCTGCTGGTCTTCCCGCTCTCGTTCGGCAGCAACGTGTTCGTGCAGACCAACACGCTGCCGGGCTGGCTGCAGGCGTTCGTGCACGTCAACCCGATCACGCCGCTGGTCGGCGCGATCCGCGGCCTGCTGCTCGGCGGCCCGGTGGCCCATCCGCTGTGGCAGACGCTGGCCTTCATGGCCGGGCTGCTGGTGGTGTTCGTACCGCTCGCGCTGCGCGGCTACGCCCGCCGCGCCTGACTAGACACCGGGGGAGGAGGCGCTGTCCGACGCGGGCAGCGCCTCTCGGCGCAGCCGCGCCGGATCGGCCCGGAGCAGGGCCGTCTTTCCGTCCAGCTCCCAGCCGATCTCGTACGCGGAAGCGAAGCCGTCCTCGCCGAGCGCCTTCCGGGCCCGCCGCGCGAGCTCCCCGACCTGCATGTCGGTCCAGTCGTGGGTGCCGCGCAACCGGGACGCCAGGCCCAGCAGGTGAGCCGAGTCGGCGGGCCGGCCGAGCGAGTCGGCGAGCCCGGCCGCGGCCACCGCCACCATCGACAGGATCGGCATGTCGCGGCTCTGCACGGCAGCCGCGTACGCCCGGGCCAGCGGTTCCTCGGCGCCCGCCGGATCGCCCCGGAGCACGCACAGCCAGGCCCGCACCGAGCCGATCAGGGCCTGCCCGTGGTCGCCGCCGAACGGGAAGTTGCCGTTCATCCCCTGCTCGGCCGCGGTCAGCAGTTCCTCGGCCCGGTCCAGCCGGCCGAGCCGCACCCACAGGCCGGCCTCGAGCGCATTGACCAGGATGATCATCTCGGCCGAGTTGCTGCGGATCGCCCGCTCCCGGGCCGTGCCGATCATCTCGGTCGCCTCGGCGAAGTCGCCCCGCCGCAGGTACAGGTCGATCCAGCGAAGATCGATGAAGACCTCGTCGGCCAGGCTCAGCGAACCGAACTGGCGGGCCTCCGACCGGGCCTGGCTCAGGTCGGCCAGCGCGCCGTCGAGGTCACCGTCGTACTGCCGGAGCAGGGCCCGCATCGGCAGCGCGGTGGCCATGCCCCAGTGGTCGCCGACCTCGCCGAAACACTCCAGCGCGGCCGTCACGTCCGCCCGGACCTGGCCCAGATCGCCCTCGTTCTCGGCGACCTGGGCCCGGAACATGTGGGCCAGCCCGGCCATCCAGACGTCCGAGCCGTCGAGGATGCGCGCGATGACCGCGCGCGCGGCGTCGAGCTCCTGCAGGAAGAACAGCGTGATCGCGGTCAGCGCGGCGGCCAGGCCGGGCAGCTCGTGCTCGTGGGCGAGCATCCGGCCGCTGAGCTTCCGCAGCTCGCCCTCCCGGGCCTGGACCTCGGCCTCGATCACGCCCGGCTGCGAGCCGATCCGGTTGAGCAGCAGCACGATCTGGGCGCAGTCGCGTTTCACGCTCGCCCGGCCGCCGGGCAGCGCGAGCGCCTCGGCCAGCCAGTAGGTGGCGTCCTGGTGCCGGCCGAAGATCTGCCAGTACCAGGACAGGTCGAGAGCCAGGTCGACGGCGCGGTCGACGGCGCCGGTGTCGCACAGGTAGCGCAGGGCGGACAGGGCGTTGTCGTACTCGGCGCGGATCACGTTCATCGCGCTGAGCTGCCCGGGGCCGCGCAGCTTCGGGTCGTGCTCGGCGATCAGGCGGGCGAGATAGCGGGCGGCGCGACCGCGTACGGAATCCAGCTCGCCTCGCTCGGCGAGGCGCTCCATGCCGTATTCCCGCAGGGTTTCCAGCATGCGGTAGCGCCCGGCATCGGGTGCGAGCTGCAGCAACGACCGGTCGACCAGCCCGGCGAGGAGCTCCGGGATCTCCTGCTCCGGCACCGCGGTGCCGGCA
>NZ_JBFBAD010000254.1:0-5037 GCF_040682075.1 Actinoplanes sp. NPDC051411
GCCGTGGCGGCCGCCACCGGTGCCGCGGCCGGCGGCGCCGGCGGTGACTTCGGCGCCTTCGACGTCGAGGCCCTGAGCCGGGCGTTCCTCGTCTCGGTGGCGCCGGAGCTGGAGGAGGGCGGGTGGCTGCTCGCCCGGAGCCTCGGCGAGAAGCTCCGGCGTGCCCACGGCGACCTGCCCGAGGGCCTGCGGCTGGACGACATCGCGCTCTCCTTCCGGCCCCCGCCCGACCCGGCCGGCGGCTCCCTTTTCGACGAGCTGGTGCGCTCGGCCCGCTCGGTGCCGACCTTCCGCACCGATCAGGACGTCACCGGGCCGGCGCCGGTCTCGGGCGCTCCGGCGGACGGTGCGCGGTCGGCCGCGTCCGCGACCGGGTCCACGTCGGACGGCCGGCCGGCCGAACGGTCGCCCGCGCCCCGGGAGGCCGTTTCCCGCCCGCCCGGGCCGGATGACCGGCCCGGACGGCCGGCCGGCGTCCCGGTGCGGCAACTGGTGGCGCAGATGCCGGCCGGCGTGCCGACCGGGGAACAGATCGGGCTGCAGGTGCGCGTCGTCGGCGCCGGCTACGACGGGCCGGTCACGGCGGCCGCGCCACTGCTGCGGGCGATGCCCGTGCGGGCCGGTGGCACCCAGGTCACGATCGTCGTGCACGCCGAATCCGGGCTGGTCGCCGACGGGCCACTGCTGCGGACCGTGCTGGTGCCCGAGCGCGGCGACTCCGACCCGGTGCTGTTCGCGTTCCGGGCCGTCGCGCGGGGACTGCACCGGGTCGACGTGAAGGCGTACGCGGGAGGCACCTTCCTGGCCGAGCTGCGGGCCGAGGTCTCGGTCGACGAGCGGGCCCGCCGGATCGACGCGCCCGCGCAACAGGCCGCGATCGGCTCCCTCGCCGCGGTGCCGGGCGAGGTCACGCTGCAGGTGCAGGCCGACGACGCCGGGCACTACATCTTCCAGGTGCTGTCCGACCGCACCCAGTTCAGCCCGGTCACCGTCACCTCGCGGACCGGGCCGGCCGGCCCCGCGGTCGAGCAGGTGCTGGGCGCGCTCAACCGGATCGCCCGCGGCACCGACTACAGCGGGCGCAACGCGCGGGAGTGGCTGCGGCAGTCCGGGGTCAACCTGTGGAGCCAGCTGGTGCCGGCCGCGGTGAAGGAACAGTTCTGGCAGGTGCGCGACGTGATGTCGTCGTTCACCATCGCGACCGGGCACGACATCGTGCCGTGGGAGCTGCTGCACCCGCTGCGGCCGGGGCAGGACGACGGATTCCTGATCGAGCAGGTCCCGGTCGTGCGGCGCGTGTTCGACCAGGCTCGCAGCTCGCGCATCGGGCTCGGCCGGGCGCGCTACGTCGTACCGCCGGAAAGCCCGGCCGACGCCCTGGCCGAGGTGGCGGCAGTGGCGGCACGACTCGGCGGCGCCGCCGGCGGGGTAATCGACGAGCTGGCGGAGCTGCTCGCCCTCGTCGACCGCGGCGGCTTCGGCCTGGCCCACTTCGCGTGCCACAACAACTTCCGGGCCGACGCGGGCGGCTCCTCGATCCGGCTGCGCGACGGCGCGTTCCTGCCGGTCATGCTGTCGGCCGCGACCGTCAACCGGAGCCTGGCCGGCAGCCGCCCGCTGGTCTTCATCAACGCGTGCCGCAGCGCCGGCGAAGCCCCGCAGTACACGCGGATGATGGGCTGGGCCAAGCAGTTCATGGCCGCCGGGGCGGGCGCCTTCGTCGGCACGCTGTGGGACATCCGCAGCCGGAGCGCGGCCGCGTTCGCCGACGGCTTCTACCAGCGGCTGGCCGACGGGCGGACGCTCGGCGAGGCGGCCCACCAGACGCGGCTGGCCTCGGCCCACGACCTCGGCGACCCCACCTGGCTGGCCTATTCGGTATACGGTGATCCGGCCGCCACCGCCCACGCCCCGGGAGCAGACTGACGATGGAGATCATCAGCGGCCCGTCGGTGGTCACCCACGCCGGCCGGCCCGGCCTCGGCCTCCGTACGGTCACGCCGTTCCGCGGCATGTTCGCCGTCCGCGACGAGCTGATGGCGTCGCTGTTCGGCTGGTTCGAGGAGCGGGGGCTGACCGCCGGCACGGTCTACTTCCGGCTCCACGTGATCGACATGGACGGGCCGATGGACATCGAGGTCGGCATCCTGACCGGTGAGCCGCACCCGGGAGACGGCACGGTGCGCCCGACGGTCCTGCCGGCCGGGCGCTACGCGAGCCTGGTCTACGTCAACCACGGCCGGCGGGCCACCGGGACGCTGCTCGACTGGGCGGCCGCCTCGGGGCTGCGCCTGGACCGCTCCGACGATCCGGCCGGCGACCGTTTCGGATGCCGCTACGAGGCGTACCTGACCGATCCGCGCAGCGAGCGCATGAAGACGAAATGGCAGACCGAACTGGCGATCCGCCTGGCCGACTAGGGGTTCGGCCGCGCGGATGGCCCCGAGGGAACAGGTGGCCGTCATGAGTTCGGAACAGCTCCGTCAGACCATCGTGCGGGCGGCCACGCCCCTGATCGGCGAGTACGAGACCCTGACCACGGCCCGGATCGCCCGGACCGCGGGAATCAGCGAAGCCGACCTGCTGACCGTCTTCGCCGACAAGGACGCCGTCGTTCGGGCCTGCCTGTCCACAATGGCGGACCGGATGAGCGCGGCGTTCGAGCCGACCGACGAACTGCACCGGATCGCCGCGATCGCGGTCGATCAGCCGGTCGCGTCCCGCCTCACCGCGGTGATCGACATCCTCAGCGCCTACTACCAGCGCGTCCGCGCCGACCTCGAAGCCTTCGAACAGCCCGCCTTCCCGTCCGGCGGCACCGGCCCGGAACTCGCCGACTACGACTTCCGGAGCCTCGCCGAGCTGCCCGAGATCCGGCAGGCGGTCGCCGGCCTGCTGAGGCCGGACGAGCAGCGGCTACGCCTCCCCGCCGAGACGCTCGCCGAACTCTTCCTCAGCCTGTCCCGATACTGCACCCGCGCCCCGAACGAGGAGCAGCCGCTGCCGGCCGATCAGGTCGTCGGCCTCTTCCTGCACGGCGCCCTGGTCACCGACTAGCCCGCCTCCGCGCCGGCCGATGCTGCTGTGGACGTCAAGCGGTGAGCGGGGAGGCATGGACCTCGCCGGCGAGGTAACGCTTGAGGTCTTGCCGAGTCGTTGTTCGGTGCGCCGCTCGGCGTAGGCGCGGGTGCGGGGTTCTTGACACTCCTGCCGGGGGCCAGCGCGGCGCGCCGTCGCACGAATGCAGGCCCTTTGAGCCCGGACAGCGCCTGACACAGCTGCTCAGGCGCCGATATCAGCATGCCGCGCCGCCGATTGACCGCCTGGGTGCGGGCCTTGACCGCACCGCGGCAGCCCGCCCGCAGGCCGCGGATCCCCTCGACCGGGCCGGTCCGGGTCTTCGGGACACCCGCGGCCGGCCCGGACAACGCCGCCGGCGCCGCGGCAAGAGCATCGATCGGGTTCGCCCGGCGGGTCCTGCGACCAGGCCGGCCGACCACGCTGTCGTCCAACGGCTTGACACTTTCCCATATGGGAAAATATCGTGGCGGCCGTGGCACGAGCAGCGACAACGTCGGACGCGTTCAACGCGATCGCCGAGCCGCAGCGCCGGGACATCCTGGCGCTGCTGCGGGCGGGGGAGTGGCCGGTGACCGACCTGGCCCGGGAGTTGGGGATGAGCCTGCCGGGGGCGTCCAAGCATCTGCGGGTGCTCCGGGAGGTGGGGCTGGTGCGGGTCCGCGGGGCGGGCAAGCAGCGGCTCTACGGCCTGGACGCCCGCGGGCTGCGCCCGGTCCACGAGTGGGTCGGCGGGTTCGAGCGGTTCTGGTCCGGGAGTTTCGACCGGCTGGACACCTATGTGCGGGAACTCAAGCAGACACGACCGGAGGAGTGACCGATGGCATGGCAGGAAGCGCGGGCGGAGCCGGCGGCCGACCGGGAGATCGTGATCTCGCGGCTCATCGACGCCTCGCGGGAGCTGGTGTTCGAGGCCTTCACCGAGGTCCGGCACCTGTCGCGGTGGTGGGGTCCGGAGGGGTTCACCACCACCACGCGGGCGTTCGAGTTCCGCGTCGGCGGTGAGTGGGACTTCGTGATGCACGGGCCGGACGGGACGGACTACCGCGAGTGGATCACCTGGACCGAGATCGTCCGACCGGAGCGGATCGCGCTGCTGCACGGTGAGTCCCGCGACGATCCGGACGCCTTCGAGTCGGTCCTGACCTTGGCGCCGGAGGGTGCGGCGACCCGGATCGTCATGCGCACGGTGTTCCCCACCAAGCAGTTGCGCGACCAGGCGGTCGAGAAGTACCACGCGGTCGAGGGCGGCCGGCAGACCCTGAGCAGCCTGGCGGCCTACGTCGCCGGGATCGTCCGGAACGGAGCGGAGGGCTGATGGCCGGCCAGGTGTTCTTCAGCGTGTCGATGTCGCTGGACGGGTTCATCGCGCCCGGCTCCCTCGACGACCTGACGGGGCCGCAGTGGAGGGAACTGCAGGCGTGGGTCTTCCCGCAGCGGTTCTTCCGGGAGAACCTGAAGCTCGGCGACGGCGGTGAGGAAGGGCGCGACAACGACATCCTGCGGGAGACGTACGAGCGCACCGGCGCGAGCGTGATGGGCAGGCGCATGTTCGACGCCGGCGAGCACGCGTGGCCGCAGGAGGCGCCGTTCCACACGCCGGTCTTCGTCGTGACGCACGAGAAGCGTGACCCCTGGGAGCGGCCGGGCGGCACCACCTTCCACTTCGTCGACGACGGCATCGGGCCCGCGCTCGACCGGGCCCGCGAGGCGGCCGGCGACCGCGACGTCCGCATCGCCGGCGGCGGCGCGACGATCCTGGAGTACGTGAACGCCGGCCTGGTCGACGAGTTCTCGATCGCGCTGTCGCCCGTGCTGTTCGGCTCCGGCGTCCGCCTGTTCGAGGGCGTGGACGCGTCCCGGGTGACGCTGGTGCCGTCGCCGCGGGTGACGCACCTGACCTACGCCGTGCGCCCACGGCGCTGACGCCGGCCCGGTCCGGTCAGCGGGGGCGGCGCC
>NZ_JBFBAD010000255.1:0-4946 GCF_040682075.1 Actinoplanes sp. NPDC051411
CGTCATACGACGGCGCGGACTCGGCAGGCACGAATAGTCAACGCTTTCAGAGCCCTCCGCGGCACTGAAAGATCAACGACACCTATCCAGTTACGCGTCAACGGCGTTTACGAGTCGGCGAACTGCGTTTTGAGCAGCCTCAGGAACTTGACCGAGCACATCGTCCCACTCGAAATCGGGATTATCGACGCCTTCGCGCCCCAGTTCCTGGAAGACAAGATGGGCGATAAGGAATTCGCCGTGCTCAGCGATCGAACCTGCGCGGCCTTCCCACTGCGTCCGGCTCTCGTGCAACGTAGTTCGGACAGCGCGAAGCAGCAGTACGGAGCGCCAGATTTGGAGTGCGGAAGGTTGGGGATGGAACAGCAACCGGTACGCGCCTGCCGGACCCTCTTCCCACAGCAAATCCGGGTCGCGTTTCGCTCGGACGGCCAATTCGGGGTTGTGATGAGCACAGGCCAGTGCGATCGCCGCGTGAACGACAGAGCAACCGGCCTCTGGGGGAGGTTCGATCTCACCTCGCTTGATTGTGTAGGTCTTCTGCAAGGTTAGCGCGAAATCATCCCTGATATTGAATTGCACCGGATCCAGTGCGACATAGTCACGCCGCTCTACGTGATTTTGCGTGTTGGTCGCCTTGGTGATTTGGGTGGCGATGTCGTCTGGGTCGCTTCCGGTGGCGATCACCTTCACCGTTACGAACGCCGATCCTACGGTCTCGGGATTACGCTTCATGGCCTCCAGGGCTGCGGATACGGTTTGGGCGCCATTTACTACGCTGGCGTCGATGAGCTTTAGGCTGATGGGGCCATCTGGAGATGTTCGAGCAAATGGTGTAGCTTCGATACTCTTGCAAAGAACGGTGATGCCGTTGTTATAGTAGAAGAAGCGGCTTGGGTCAACTTGTAGCGTCTCGACGACCGATTGATTGACACGCGTTATGCCGAGGGACTTTCGGATGTTTCCCTCAAAGAGTCGGTCACCATGCTCTTCTAGCCACCCTGCTACCTCACCGGCTGGCACGCTGCCCGAATATGAATCGAAAGGGTAAGCCCTCCTGAACCACTCGTGCATCTTAACCGTAAGGTCGAATTTTGGAGGCGTAATGCCGGCCTGGACGATATTCCAGACCTCAGGCGCTAAGCAAACTTCGTAGTCGAGCATGGGCCCGAAGCCGTTGAACCGTGCGCATGCCTCATCTAGGCGCCGCGCGACATCCCCTGACAGGCTTTGGACTCCCATCAGCCCGATCAAAAGAGTGATGCGTGCGTCTTCTTGGTCGAGGACGCCCTTGATGCGTGGTGCCAGAGCCTGCAATTTAGCGTTCAGCGGACCGTAGTCTTGATGGTCGAGTTTCTCCAGCCCTTCCACCATTTTCAATGCATCGGCGACGCCTATGCTCGCCTGCCAATTTCTATTCCATTTTGTCTGAATCAGCCAAAGGTGCGGACTAGCTTGACCAATCGCTATGGCGTCGATGCCGTAATCATCGCGTCCGTCGACCACCAGATCCGCTGCCTCTGCAGCCCCGCAACCGGACCTCTGCCGGACCAGCAGGGCGGCCAGTGCGCGGGACGCGAAGTTGCGAGCCTGCTCGCCAGCGTCGGGGTTGGTGATGTCTGAGATGTCGATCAAGCCGTCGAACTCCCGGCGCAACGCCGTTTCGATGAGCCTCACCTGGCGCGGCGCTGATGACGAGCTTGTATTAGGCCTTGAGGTGTGCGATGAGGTCAACTTTCCCCCGACTCAGTCAGCGCCTCGTCCCGTCTCGTTGCTGCGGTCGCCCTGGGCCCAGCGTGACGGCACGTTCTGAGTCCACACTGGCACCAGCTGCAAAATGAATCAAGCTCGTATGGAGGGACGAGGGTTACCTAAAAACCTGGAGATCATTTGCCGCAGGAGCAGGGATGGCGACTGATTGAGGATGCGCTCAGAGAGATGTCTGCAGGTCTCGACTTAATGGCTTTCATCTCCGACCCAACCCGTGCGCTGCCGCGACACGGCGCCGGTGGATTGTCGTGCCCGTCAAGCCTGTACATAGACATCTCACTGGCACGTCGTGACCGGCGCGCAGATCGGAGCGTATGTCCGGCCTGACAAACGTCCTGACTTCGGACATGAAATCTTGAGACACCGGGAACCTCTCAACCTGCGGACGACCGGATTTAGCAGGTTGCCACGCGGGGAAGGCTCTTTACCCTTGCCTCCGCCTCAGCACTACATGCTCCTCAATGACGAGTTGGCCAGGCCGGCGCGGGCCTCCCGACGTGTGAGGTGTTCTCGGAGACCCGCCCGGGGCACCTTCAGGTGGGATCGGATTGCGCGAAGCGCGGGGCCACTTGGCCCGCCCCGGCGCCGGGTCTGATCGGCTGACTCCGTGCCCTCCGCCGCCTTCGGATCAACCCCAGCCGTACGCCGAACAACACGATCACCAAGATCACTGCGCCGATCCAGAACCGTGGGCCGAAGGACCCGGGCGGGTTCGCGTGGCGCGTGCGACCGGAAAAATGACGTCGGCTGCCACGTCGATTGTGCTCACCTCGGGCGGCGCGGTCAGCACGGTGCGCTGGCTCGACGCGCCGGGGGCCAGCGCCAGGATCATCGTGCCGCGCTGCACCAGGGCCGTACCGTCGGGCTGCCAGCCGAGCAGGGTGGCGCGCTGCTCGGTGGTGGTGGTGGTGATCCGGGGCAGGACCGGGCCGGAGCGCGCCGCGCCGGTGGCCGGATCGAGGTAGCGCATCGGCCAGTCGTGGTCGGGCGGCGTTGGCACCACGGCCAGCCCGCGGCCGTCCGGGGTCCACGCGCCCTTCCCGGCCAGCACCAGCCCGGCCGGCGCCGGGAACGTCGCCAGCGCCCGGCCGGTCGGATCGGTCACGTGGATCTGGTTCTTCGCCTGATAGGCGATCCGCCGCCCGTCCGGCGACCAGCCACGGTCACCGCGCTGTCGTCACCGGAGTCGATGTCGGCGAGCTTGGTCCAGCGCCCGTCCGCGACCGTGACGATGCCCAACACGTCGGCGCCGCTCGAGGCGGCGTCCTCGACGATCAGCGACGAGTTGTCCGGCGACCAGCCGATCGGGCTGCTGTGCTGCGACCCGGGCACTTTCAGGTCGAGTGTCCGGGTCACGCCGCCGGTCAGGTCGAACAGGTGCAGCCGCGGCGAGTCCCCGTCGAACGCGGGCGCCGCGACCGTACGGCCGTCCGGCGACAGCGTCACGTCCGCTCGTCCCATGAGTCGAGGCCCACCGTCAGCACCCGGTAGGCGTCGGAGCCGGCGCCGGCCACCGCGTACTCATCGGCGTCGTCGGTTCAGCCGCCGAACCGGCTGCCGCCGCCGCTGAACAGCACAGACGCCGCACCGAGGCGGGACCGGTCGCCGACGTGCAGCGCGCCGTACGGTGGCAGCCCGATCCGGTCCGGCAGCGCCCCGGCCACCCCTCCTAGCGGCCGAGGCGCGCCACTACTGTCAGCTGCGGCTTGCGACCCCGGCTACCTGCCAACGCAGTTCCTTTGCGCCGTCGCGCTGCGTTCCGGTCGGTTCGGCACCCGGCGGGTGCCAGTGCGGCAGCAGAGTCAGCCCCGGGCCGATCAGCTCGAAGCCCTCGAAGAACGGAAGAATCTCCTCGCGGGTGCGCGGATACCATCGGGGCGCGCCGGCCGCGTTGAGAATCCGGCCGATCTCGTGGGGGCGAGGGTCGTCGAGGATGTGGGAGACCACGAGGTAGCTGCCCGGCGCCATGCGCTCTCGCAGCAGGCCCAGGATGCCCGCGGGGTCATCGTGCTCACCGATGAAGTGAAGGACGGCGACAAGCAGGACCGCGACCGGCTGGTCGAAGTCGAGCAACTCGCGTACCCGATCATCGTCCAGAATCTTCCGCGGCTCGCGAAGGTCGCCCTGGATGTAGCGGGTGTTCTCGTTGACCGCCAGCAACGCCTGGCCGTGCACCACGGCGAGGGGATCGTGGTCGACGTACACGATTCGGCTGCCCGGGGCGGCGGCCTGCGCGACTTCGTGAACGTTGCGCCGGGTCGGCAGGCCCGAGCCGATATCGAGGAACTGCCGGATCCCCGCCTCGGCGGCCAGGTGATGCACGGCCCGGACGAGGAACTCCCGGTTGGACGCGACCATCTGCACCGATTCGGGGACCGAGGCCATCATCGAGTCGGCGGCCATGCGGTCGACGGCGAAGTTGTCCTTGCCACCGAGGTAGTAGTCGTACATCCGGGCAACGCTCGGCCGGCTCGTGTCAACGCCGGGGACCCCCGTCTCCTCTGGCATGACCCCAACCCTCTCGATCCAGGACCGCATCCGGACGGACGGCGGCGGTGCCACGTTCGTCGACCACGCGAAGCAACCATATCGATGCCCGCAACCCTCGCCGCCGGTCGACGCCAGCATCGCACCCGATGCCGACGTTTCGGCAATCGGCCACGTCCGAGTGATAGGTCGCCTCGGTCCGCCAAGCCATGAAACCTAAAACCAGGGGCAGGCCCTCCCGCGGCATCCTCTCGGCAAGTCCCGACTGCGGCCCGTCACGACCATCTGCTACGCCACGGTGATCCTGGCCGACATGGCGGGGTGGTGTCCCCCACGGCCCGCGGTGTTGGCCGACGGGCGGTGCTGGCCGGGCCGGCGGCGGTGCCCGATCGCCCGTCGGCGCCGATGGGACCGCCCGGCCGAGCCGACATCGCCGACCGGACGGACATGCTCGACCTGATCGGCAGGACCGGCCCGGTCGACGGAGCCACCTGACCCAGGGCGTTGCCCGGTCTGCCCGCCGGCAGCGGCCGACCGTGCCAGCCTGACCAGCCCGACCAGGTAATGGTCTATCTGCCCGCTCGCAGGACTTGACCCGATCACCCCGATCACCCGGATCATCCGGATCGGCCGGGTCAGCGGGGCCGGCCGGGTCAGCGGGGCCGGCCGGGTCAGCGGGGCCGGCCGGG
>NZ_JBFBAD010000256.1:0-4804 GCF_040682075.1 Actinoplanes sp. NPDC051411
GCCTTCCTGGAGTCTCCCGTGCTCGTACACGTCCTTGCGGCCACCGACCCCAACCCGCCTCCCGCCCTCTGGCGTGCCCTCACCGAGGTCGCGTTTCCTCATGCGCGCGATCGTGATCGAGGACCAGCAACTCGTCCTCCGTGAAGTGCCCGACCCGGTTGCCGGCGCCGGCGAGGTGGTCGTCGATGTCACGGCGGCGGGCGTCAACCGGGCCGACGTCCTGCAGCGTCAGGGCAACTATCCGGTGCCGCCCGGCGCCCCGCCCTATCCGGGCCTCGAGTGCGCCGGCGTGATCAGCGCGGTCGGCGAGGGCGTGACCGGTCACCACGTCGGCGAGCGGGTGGCCGCCCTGCTGGCCGGCGGCGGATACGCCGAGAAGGTCGCTGTGCCGGCCGCCCAGCTGCTCTCGGTGCCGGCCGGGCTCTCCCTTCAGGAAGCGGCCGCGCTGCCCGAGGTGGCGTGCACGGTCTGGTCCAACACGGTCGAGCACGACCGGCTGCACAAGGGCGAGACGCTGCTGGTGCACGGCGGCGGCAGCGGGATCGGCAGCTTCGCGATCCAGCTCGGCAAGGCGCTAGGCGCCACGGTGATCACCACGGCCCGGTCGGTCAAGCACGACGAGGTGCGCGCGCTCGGCGCCGACCTGGTCATCGACTACAGCACCGACGACTTCGTGGCGGCGACCAAGGACTTCACCGGCGGCCGCGGCGCCGACGTGGTGCTCGACATCATCGGGGCCAAATATCTGGCCCGCAACCTCGACGTGCTGGCCACCAACGGGCGCCTCACGATCATCGGCATGCAGGGCGGCACCCGGGCCGAGCTTGATCTCGGCAAGCTGATGGCCAAGCGCGGCACGATCTCGTCGACCTCGCTGCGGGCGCGGCCGCCAGCCGAGAAGGCGCGCATCGTCTCCGGCGTGGCCCGCGAGGTGTGGCCGCTCGTCGAGGCGGGCGCGGTCCGGCCAATCGTGCACGCCGCGCTGCCCCTGGCCGAGGCGGCCGAGGGCCAGCGGGTGATGGAGGCCAGCGAGCACCTCGGCAAGATCCTGCTGCTGCCGTAGGAAGCTAACACGGGCGGGTGATTGCCGACCGCGTTTCCGCGCGTTCGGCCGGTCGAACACCGGCGGCCACTCAGCATGAGCCCCCATGACGAACACTTCCCTGCGGCCCGCCGCCCCCGAGACCGAGGTTCCTGCCCGGCGCAAGCGAGCGCGGTGGCCCTGGCTGGCTGCCGCGGCTCTCGCCGCGATCGTGGCCGGCTCCGGGGCGTACGCGTTGATGGCGCGACCGAAACACCCGGCCGGACCGTCGGACGGCGGTTTCGTGTTTGACGTCGGCACCGTGAAATGCGGGGTCGGGACCGTCGGCCCGGCCGAGCTGCCGCAGCGGGCGAACGGCCAGTTCTGCCTGGTGGACGTGACCGTGCGCAACTCCGGCACCGAGCCGGCCCTGCTCGACCCGGGCGCTCAGGAGGCGATCGACGCGCAGGGCAGGCGCTACCCGGTGTCCGACCGGGCGGCGGTCTTCGTGAACGACGGCGACCCGACCCTGCTCGAGGAGATCGCGCCGGGCCGGAGCGTGCCCGGCGTGTTGCCGTTCGAGCTGCCTTCGGGAGTGTCGCCGGTGGCGGTCCAGCTGCGCGAGCAGGTCGGCTCGGCCGGCGTGCGGGTGCCCCTGTCCTGACGCGCACGGCGCGTTCGGGTCAAATTCGAAATCCACGACCCTGGATCGACAGCTCAGCTTTCTTTCTTTTCTCAGAAATCCGGGGTTGATTGTGTGAAATCGGCCCCGAGACATTCCTGTGATGTGTTGGCATGGTCGACGGAATTAACGAGTTGTCCGGGTTCCTATTGCTTGCCATCAACGGCCGGCACGGGCGTGGCTCACGTTATGGCCGCACCGATGAGGATTCGCGCGAGTGCCCCGGGCCGAGTTCGGAGGCAACACTGCACCGTCCGTCCCCACGCCGGGTCCTGACCGCGGGTGCCATCGCGCTCGCCGCCGTCGCCCCGGCAATCGACCCCGCCGAGAGCCCGGCCGGCTCCGCTCGCGCGCTACCGCCGCTGACACCGGTCCGCGTGGAATCCGCCGCTCTCGACGCTGACAACGCATTCGTGGCGCGAACGGTCAGCCCGCTCCGGGCGTCCCGTTCCGCCCCTCGCCGGGCCGCGCCCACGCGACCGGCCGCGGCGCGGGTCTTCCGCCGCCCGGCGATCCTGGCCGCCGTACGCACGGCCAACGTCGCCGTGTTCGGGGTGACCCGGCACACCGGCGGCGCTTTCCCGGCCCACGTAACCGGCCTGAGAAAGCCCCTCAGAGTGGTCCGCCACGCCATCCCGGCCCGGCGGACCACCCTGGCCCGCCGGGCCGCGCACACCGCCGCTCGCCCGGTCGTACACCTGCGGCACACCTACCGTGCGGTGGTGACCAGGCACGCGGCCGTCGCCCGGCCGGTGCGCCGGATCGCCCTGGGTGGCGGGATGAACGCGGTCATCGCGTACGCCCGCTCCCAGATCGGCCGCAGCTATGTGACCGGCGGCGAGGGCGGCAGCGGTTTCGACTGCTCCGGTCTCACCCGGCGCGCCTACGCCCAGGCCGGCATCGCGCTGCCGCATTCGTCACGGGCCCAGGCCGCCCGGGCGCACACCGTCTCGCGGCGGATCGCGCGGGCCGGCGATCTCGTCGTCGGGCCCGGCCACGTCGGCATCTACATGGGCCACGGGATGATGATCGACGCGGGTAACCACCGTACGGGTGTGGTTTATCGCAAGCTCTATTCGGGTCTGCGGGTGGAGCGCTTCTAATTTCCGATCGTGTTGAGATAATCGCGCCCGTGATTATCGACAGCTGGCCGTTGTTCGGACTTCTGCTGCGCACCCCGCGCCTCGAGTTGTGTCTTCCCGGGCCGGATCGACTGGCCGAGTTGGCCGAACTCGCCGCCGCGGGAGTGCACGATCCGGCCCGGCAGCCGTTCGTCGCCGAGTGGACCGACCGGCCCGCCGACGAGGTCGCCCGGGGCCTGGTCCAGTTCCACTGGGCGGCCTGGGGCGCCTGGCAGCCGGACGACTGGTCGCTCAACCTGGTCGCGCTGGCCGACGGGCAGGTGGTCGGCACCCAGAGTCTCGACGGGTGCGACTTCGCGGTGCTGCGCGAGGCGGGCACCGGGTCGTGGATCGGCCGTCGCCATCAGGGCCGGGGGCTGGGCACCGAGATGCGGGCGGCCGTGCTCGAACTGGCCTTCGCCGGCCTCGGCGCGCGGTTCGTCACCTCGGAGGCGTTCGCCGACAACCACGCCTCGTACGCGGTGTCGCGCAAGCTGGGATACGCCGACGACGGGGTGGCGCGTCACGTCGTGCGGGGAGTTCCGGTCGTCGGCCGCCGCCTGCGCCTCGATCGCGACTCGTGGGAGGCGGCCCGGTCGATCCCGGTGACCATCGAGGGTCTCGATCCGGCCCGGCCGATGTTCGGCGTCTAGGCGCAGGCCTAGGCGCAGGGGAGCGTCAGGTCGACCGTCGTCCCGACGCCCGGCTCGCTGTCCATCCGGACGGTGCCGTTGTGGGCGTCGATGATCGCTCGCACGATCGCCAGCCCGAGGCCCGGCCCCGGCACCGCCATCACCTCGGCCGCCCGGCCGCGATAGAAGCGCTCGAAGACGTGCGGCAGGTCCTTGTCGGCGATGCCCATGCCGGTGTCGGTGACCGTCACCCCGGGCCGGTCGCCGGCGTGGGCCCGCACGACCACCTCGCCGCCCGGGCCGGTGAACTTGACCGCGTTGGTCAGCAGGTGGTCGAGGGCCTGGCCGAGCCGCCGGACGTCGCCGCGGGCCGGCACCGGTCCCGTGCTGCGGTCGGTCAGCCGCACCTCGCGCTGCTCGGCCTCGGCCCGCACGCCCTCCAGGGCCGACCGGATCAGCTCGGTCAGGTCGAGGTCGGCCAGGTCGAGATCCATGTCGGTCTCGGTCAGGCGGGAGACCAGCAGCAGCTCCTCGACCAGCCGGAGCAGGCGGGTCGAGTTGCGCTGCATGACGGTCAGGAAGCGGCGCCCGGTGTCGGCGTCATACAGACTTTCGAGCAGCAGCTCCAGGTAGCCGACGATCGAGGACAGCGGCGTACGGAGCTCGTGGCTGACGCTGACCAGGAAGGTGTCCTTCATCTGGTCGAGCTCGCTCAGACGCTCGGCGACCTCGCCGGCGTGCCGGGCGTAGCGGCGCAGCTCCAGTTGCGCCGACGCGTGCCGGGCCAGGCTGCGCAGCGCCCGCTGCTGCGCCGCGGTGAGCGTGCGCGGTTCGTTGTCGACCACGCACACGGTGCCGACCGAGTGGACGCCGTCCAGCACCACCGGCGCGCCGGCATAGAACCGCAGCCCGTGATCGGCCGTGACGTACGGGTTGTCCGAGAACCGGTCGTCGTCGCGGGCGTCGCGCACCTCGAGCATCTCGGCCCCGGTGATGGCGTACGCGCAGAACGAGAGTTCGCGGGGCGCCTCGCGGATGTCGAGGCCGACCTTGGCCTTGAACCACTGGCGGTCCCGGTCGACCAGGCTGACCATGCCCATCGGGGTGTGGCAGATCTCGGCGGCGAGCAATGCGATGTCGTCGAAGTCGTCCTCGGGCGGCGTGTCGAGCACCTGCGTGTCGTGCAGCGCGGCGAGCCGGGCCGGCTCGTCGGCGGGCACGGGCGCTCTCATCGGGCGATCTTCTCATTTTCTTCGCCCGATATGGGCGGGTTCGACCAGACAGCAGTGGGGCCCCCCCCCCGGGGGGGGGGGGGCCGGAGGGGGCGCCGGGGGCGCGGGGGACCCAC
>NZ_JBFBAD010000257.1:0-4307 GCF_040682075.1 Actinoplanes sp. NPDC051411
GCTCCCGCCCCCCGCGCGCCCGCCCGCGGCCCCCACCGGGCTGCCGCCGGGGCGGTGGCCTCGAGCCGGACCGGAAGCGCGGTTCATCTGGTCGACTATGAGATCAACAGCGACGGCCCGGCGTCCTCGGCGATTCTCACCGGTGCCATCGGTGACTTCGGTACCGGCGAGACGGTCAAGTCGGACGGGTCGCCCGATCCCGAGCACACCGGCCAGCTCAAACTCACGCTGAAACAGGGAACGTTCCGGGTCGACATCGCGGCCCTGGATGCCCGCCTGGTCGCCGCCTACCGGAACTTTCCGGCCGACCCACGGACCTGCTCGGGATCGGTGACGGTCCATGCGGCGGCGCCGGTCGTGACGGGAGCCGGGACCGGCGCCTACAAAGGCTTGCGCGGCACGTTCGAGCTGACCGCCGTGGTCGACGAGGTGGACGCGCCCCCGTGTGACGGCACCGGCGCCTTCATCGCGCAGACGATCATCATCAGCGGGAGCGGTGCCGTCGCCGGAGTCTGACGCAGCCGGAAGCGGGTCAGAGGCCGTGCTCGGACAAGGGCCCGACGTCGAGGCCGCGGGCGCGGCAGGTGGTCAGGATCGCCGGGAGGGCGCCGAGCATGGCGAGCCAGCACTTGGGGGCGGCGTGGTGGTCGCTGTCGTGCAGCAGGATGGTGCCGCCGTGGTCGAGTTTGCGCATGATGCTGCGGTAGACCGAGTCGGGGGTGCAGCGGGCGGTCCAGTCGTGGCCCCAGGTGGTCCAGAGGATCGGCTGCAGGGCGAGGCGGTGGGCTTCGAGTAGGGCGGCGGTGTTGGCGACGCCGTAGGGTGGCCGCCACCAGCGTGGGCGTGCGCCGGTGGCGGCGGTGATGGTGGAGGTCGCGCGGTCCAGGTCTTCGCGGGTCGTCGAGGGGCCAATTCTGGTGAGCAGTCGGTGGTGGTAGCCGTGGACGCCGATTTCGTGGCCGGCGTCGGTGATGGCGCGGGCGATGTCGGGCCATCGGTCGACGGCGTGGCCGAGGAGGAAGAATGTGGCCTTGATGCCGGCCTGGTCGAGCAGGCGTAATAGTTCCGGGGTGGCGTCGGGGTGAGGGCCGTCGTCGAAGGTCAGTGCGACGTGCCCGGGGCGGCCGAGTCCGGCCAGGCGGGGCAGGAACCGGCGGCGGAGCGGGCCGATCGCGGCCGCGGCGGGTACTGGCTGGGTGAGCGCGGCGAACGCAGTGCGGGCCGGATTCATGCCGGCATCCCCGCGGCTGAGGCCGGCTCAGCGGTGGCCGGCACAGTGGTGGCCGGCACAGTGGTGGCCGGCACAGTGGTGGCCGGCACAGTGGTGGCCGGCACAGTGGTGGCCGGCATAGCGGTGGCCGGCTCAGTGGTGGCCGGTCCGGTGAGCGCGGTTACGGCTACCGGGTTCATGCCGGCGATCTGGCGGCGGATCAGCTCGGCGACGTCGGTCGTGCAGGCCGAGGAGGCCGGACCGTCGATCGACCGGGCCCGTGACGCCCCGGCCAGAGCCGGTGCCAGTTCCTCGGGTCGGCGGGGCCACGCCGACAGGCCCAGTCGTTCCAGCGCCGCGGCGTTGGCCACCCCGTGCCCGGGCAGGCATCGGTAGCTGATCAGCGGGATTCCGCTCGCCAGGGCCTCCAGGCTGGACAGGCCGCCGGCGTTGTGGACGACGACGTCGGCGGCGCGCAGCAGCGAGGGCATGTCGTCGATCCAGCCCAGGGCGATCGCCCGTCCGCCGGCGGCGAGCCGGTCGCGCAGCCTGGTGTTGCGGCCGCAGACCACGACCGGGATCGCCTCGGTCGCGGCTTCCAGATCGCGGACGGTGGCGTCGACGTCGCCGACGCCCCACGAGCCGGCGACCACGAGGGCGAGCGCGGCGTCCAGCGGTAATCCGTGCCGGCGGCGGGCGGTGGCCACCTCGTCATTGTCCCGCGCCGGCCGGAAGGCGGGTTCGACGATCGGCGTATGGGTGGCCGCGGCCAGACCGTAGAGGGTGCGGACCACCTCGGCTGCCTCGTGGTTCGGGGCCAGGTGCAGGTCGATGCCCGGCGCGACGCACAGGGGATGCACCGCCGGGTCGGTGAGAACGGCGAAGGCCGGCGCGTTCAGGTGTCCGGCGAGGCGCAGCCGGCCGAGGGCCTGGCTGGCGAGCGGATAGGTGGAGATCACGGCGGCCGGATTCGGGCCGGTCACGTCCAGAAGGCGGCGTTGCGCGGCCCAGGTGGCGAACCACGCGGCCGACCGCGTGCCACGGGGCCGGGCGGCGGAGTCGAGCAGCCATCCCCAACTCGCCGGGGCGTACGCGAGTTGCCGGGCGTACGTCTGCTTGAGCGCGCGTCCCCACCCGGCCGGCAGCAGGTCGAGGTAGTCGGCGCGCCGGACGGCGCAGCCGGACGTGCGCAGCCGGCGGGTGATCTCGGCGGCGGCGCCGTCGTGGCCGGCGCCGATGCTCGCCGAGAGGACGACGATCGGGCCGGGCGCAGGGGAAACGATCTCCATGACCGCACAGGCTGAGATCAGCGGCCTGAGGATTCCCTGAACGGTGTCAGTCGTCGGACTCCGAAACGGCACCGATCTCGTCTTCGACCACCAGTACGCGCATGGTTCCAGCCTGCGCTTGTGGTGGCTGAAGATGTGCTGAATGTGGTCCCCGCCGCTTCCGGTGGGTCGTTACGGTGGCGGCCATGTTGTACCGGTTGCGTCGTCGTCTCGGGGTTCGTCTGCGTTCGGCGTTGGCGGCCGCGGTGGTGGTGGCGATGACGTTGCGGAGTCCGTTGGCGACGGTGCAGGCCAATGCGGATCTGCTCGATGCGGCGGGTCTGCCCGCGCCGGTGGCCCGGTCGGTGGGGCGGATCCGTGCGGAGAGCGCGCGGATGGCCCGGTTGGTTGAGGATCTGCTGTTGCTGGCGCGTACCGATGATCAGGCGCTGCGGGACCGCCGGCAGGATGTCGACTTGGATGACATCGTGTATACCGAGCGGGAGCGTCTGGCCAGTGAGCATCCGGAGTTGGATGTGCGGGCGGTGTTCGAGCCGGTCCGGGTGGTCGGGGACGGTGACGGGTTGCTGCGGGTGGTTCGTAATGTGGTCGACAACGCGGTCCGGCACGCCGGGCACAGTGTGACGATCAGTGTGGGGGTCCGTGCCGGGTGGGCTGAGGTCGTGATCGGTAATGACGGTCCGCCGATTCCGGCTGCGGACCGGGAGCGGATCTTCGGACGGTTCGTGCGGCTCGATGACAGTCGTTCGCGTGCCGGTGGCGGCAGTGGGCTCGGGCTGGCTATCGCCCGCGACATCGTGACCGCGCATGGCGGCACGCTGACCGTCGACGACCTCGAGCACGGCGCGGCGATGCGGATCCGGCTCCCGCTGCCCCCGACGGACTGAGGCATATGAGTCAGGGAACGGTCTCGATCGGACCGGCGTTCGGGGTCGTGCTGGCCCTGCTCGTTGTCATCGCGGTGGCAGCCGCCATGGTCGGTCGGCTCGGCGTGAGCCGGGCGGTCGTCACCGCCTCGGTGCGCGCGATTCTGCAGCTGGGAGTCGTGTCACTGCTGATCACCGCGGTGTTGCGGTCGTGGTGGGCGACGGCCGGCTTCATTGTGCTCATGGTCCTGGTCGCGGCGGCGACCTCGGCGCGCCGGGTCAGTGTTCTGCGGCTCGGCTGGCCGGTCATCGTCCCGATCGCGGCCGGAGTCGCGCCCGCCGGGGCGGTGATCGTGCTCGGCGGCACCATGCCGCACACCGAGGTGGCGTTGCTGCCGATCGCGGGAATCCTGATCGGGGGAGCGATGACCGCCACCTCGTTGTCGGGTCGTCGGGCCCTGGACGAGCTGCACCTCCGCCGGGGAGAGTACGAGGCCGCCCTGGCCCTCGGCTTCCTGCCCCGCGACGCCGCCCTCGAGGTGTCCCGCCCGACGGCCGGGCAGGCGCTCGTGCCGGCAATGGACCAGACCCGTACGGTCGGTCTGGTCACGCTGCCCGGCGCGTTCGTCGGGGTTCTGCTCGGCGGTGGTTCGGCGTTGCAGGCCGGCGCGACCCAGCTGCTGGTGCTGATCGCGTTGCTGGCGGCGGAGGCGATCGCGGCCGCCGTCACCCTCGAGCTGGTCGCCCGCGGCGTGATCCGGCGGCCCTCCTGGGAAGCCCGATCGAGTTCTTCCGGGGTCGGCGTCGTTCGTATGGGGCTTTTCAACCGATTCTCAGGACGTCGTGGGTAGGGTCCGCAGCCATGGCCTTACGTTCATCTGCCTGGTCCGCGCTGTTGACGGCGGTTGCCCTGGTCGCGGCCTGCGGGCCGGGAGCCCCGGC
>NZ_JBFBAD010000258.1:0-4268 GCF_040682075.1 Actinoplanes sp. NPDC051411
CCGCGCGGACGCTGCGAGCGAGCCCATCCCGCCCGCGCCGACGACCAGCGCGGGCCGGCCGGTCAGGTCGCCCAGGTGCCGGCGTACCTGGTCCAGGCCGACGTCGACCAGCGAGCGCCCGGCCCGGCCGATGCCCTGGTCGGACTCGGCCCGTTTGCCGAGCCGCAGCGCCCGCTGAAAAAGCTCGTGCAGCCCGCGGCCGGCGGCACCGAACCGCTGCGCGTGGCGATAGGCCTCGCGCACCTGACCGCGGATCTGCGCGTCTCCGACCAGCATCGAGTCGAGCCCGCAGACGACCCGGAACAGGTGCCGCACGGCGGCCGGTCCTTCGTGGACATAGGTGCTCGCGCTCAGTTCCGGGAGGGCGACGCCGGTCTTCCCGGCCAGCAGCGCGAGGATCCGCTGGGCCGCCGGCCGCGGCGCGTCGGTCACCGCGTAGATCTCGACCCGGTTGCAGGTCGCCAGGATCACCGCCTCGCGCGCCACCCCCGGGTCGGCCACCCGGGCCAGCAGCTCGTCGCGGGTGTCCGGGTCGAGCGCGGCGCGTTCCAGGACGGCGAGCGGAGCACTGCGATGGCTCAGGCCGACCACCAGTACGTCCGGCACGGGTACCCCCAATACCCTCGCGGTTGCCTCGGCCGCCGGCTCGGCGGCCGTTGTCGTACGAAACGGGCGCCGCGCTAGGACGGTGCCGGCGCGACCACCCGGACGCCCTCGGACGCCCAGTCGCGCGGGGTCAGGAACCGCTCGCGCATCTCGGCCTCGGGGCTGCCCGGCTCGGGGCGCACGTCGAACGCCCACCCGGCCAGCGGCGGCAGCGACATCAGGATCGCCTCGATGTTGCCGCCGGTCTGCAGGCCGAACTTGGTGCCCCGGTCGTAGACCAGGTTGAACTCGACGTACCGGCCGCGCCGGTAGAGCTGCCACTGCCGCTCCCGTTCCCCGTACGGCCGGTCCATGCGCCGCCGCACGATCGGCAGATAGGCCGCGGCCAGCGTCTCGATGCCCCGCCGGGCGAAGGCCAGCCCCCGGTCCCAGCCGTCCGGGCCCGGGGGGTGCAGGCCGTCGAAGAAGATGCCGCCGACGCCCCGCGTCTCGTGCCGGTGCGGCAGATAGAAGTAGCGGTCGCACGCGGCCTTGGCTTCCGGATAGAACTCGGGATCGTGGGCGTCGCAGCAGTCGCGCAGCGTCCGGTGAAAGTGGACGGCGTCCTCCTCGTACCCGTAGGAGGGGGTGAGGTCGGCGCCGCCGCCGAACCACCAGGCTCCCTCACCCATCTCGAAATAGCGGAAGTTGGCGTGGAACGAGGGCACGTGCGGGTTTCGCGGGTGCACCACGGTCGAAAGCCCGGTTGCGAAGAAGCCGACCGAGGGATCCACGCCGTGCTCGGCCGCGAGCGCGGGCGGAGCCTCGGCGCCGTGCACGACCGACACGTTGACGCCGGCCCGCTCGAAGACCCGGCCGCCCTCGAGGATGCGCGCCTCGCCGCCGCCTCCGCCGTCACGGGCCCAGGTGTGCCGCACGAAGCCGCCCGGCCCGTCGCACTGCTCGAGGGCGCCGCTGAACGCGTCCTGCCCGGCCCGCATGACCTCGACCACCCGGTCGCGGCGGAAGCTCATCGCGTCGCCCCTTCGGCCGTGAGATCGAATGCCGCCGTACGGTCGAAGCCCTGAACGAACTCCACGAGGCGTTGCACGTTGCCGACCGGGGCGGACGGCCCGATGCCGTGCCCGAGGTTGAAGATGTGCGGTCCGCCGAGCCCCTGGCGCAGGACCTCGCCGGCCCGCTCCAGCAGCACCTCGGGCGGGGCACACAGCGCCGACGGGTCCAGGTTGCCCTGCAGCGCCTTGCCGGGCAGCATCCGCCGGGCGTGCGACAGGGGTGTCCGCCAGTCGACGCTGATCGCCTCGGCGGCCAGCGTGCCGATCTGCGGGTAGAGGTGATGGGCGCCGATCGCGAGATAGATGCGGGGCACGTCGCCCGGGCCGAGCGCCCGCAGGACCCGGTCGGCGTACGGCCGGCCGAACGTCTCGTACGACGCGGCGTCGTGCAGCCCGGCCCAGCTGTCGAACAGCTGCACCGCCTGGACACCGGCGCCGATCTGGGCCCGCAGGTAGGCGATGGTCACCTCGGTCAGCTTGCCGAGCAGTTCGTGCGCGGCGCCCGGCTGCTCGTACAGCCAGTTGCGGAAGAGGCTGTAGTCCTTGCTGCCCTGCCCCTCGACCAGGTAGGTCGCCAGCGTGAGCGGCGCACCGGCGAAGCCGATCAACGGCACCTCGGTCTGCTCCCGGACGGCCCGGACGCCCTTGACCACGTACGGCGCGATCTCGTCGGACCCCGGCGTGCGCAGCCGCGCGATCTGCTCGCGGGTGCGCACCGGCTCGGCGATGACCGGCCCGGGCGCGAAGTCGATCCGGACGCCGCATTCGGCCAGCGGGGTCATGATGTCGCTGAACAGGATCGCGGCGTCCATGCCGAAGCGCCGGATCGGCTGCAACGTGATCTCGGTAATCAGGTCGGGCGTGCGGCACATCTCCCAGAATCCGTACCGTTCCTTGATTTCCCGGTATTCCGGAAGGTAGCGGCCGGCCTGCCGCATGATCCAGATCGGCGCCCGGGCGGCGTCCTGTCCCCGGGCGGCATCGATAAATGCGCTCACGACTCCCCGTTTCGTTATGCGCTCTCGGATCGATGATCGCTTACTGCACGAAAACCTAGCAACGGAACCGCGACCGGCGGAAGGGCGCTCCCGGAATCCACGGCGACATCCGCACTTGTGCATGAAAGATGGCGTTATTCGACCTGCTTTATCCGGACAAATTTCACCGGTCGAGCGGCGAACACTATGTCAAGTCGGCCCGGCAAATGCCGTTGGTTGACGCTGCCGAGCGGTTGATATCGATCTTCCGGGCCACCTATATTGCCCACGGGAACGGACCTCAGCTTTCCCCGCACGGGGGCGAAGAAACGGGAAGCAGGGAGCACCGTGGTGCATTCATCTGGCGGCACCGGCATTGTCATGCTCAATCTCGGCGGGCCGCGCGGCCTCGACGACGTCGGGCCATTTCTGGAGCGCTTGTTCGAGGACCGGGAAATCATCCAGCTGCCGGCCCAGGGTGTGCTGGGCCCGTTCATCGCCCGCCGGCGCACGCCGAAGCTCCGCCGGACGTACGAGTCGATCGGCGGCGCCTCGCCGCTCTACCACTGGACCAGCGAACAGGGCCGGGGCATGGCCGAGCGGCTCGACCGGCTGAGCCCGGAGACCGCCCCCCACCGCAGCTACCTCGCGTTCCGCTACACCGATCCGCTGACCGGGGAAGCGCTGCGGCAGATGGCCGCGGACGGCGTCGAACGCGCCGTCGCCTTCTCGCAGTACCCCCAGTTCTCCTGCTCCACCACCGGGTCGAGCCTGCACGAACTGTGGCGCCAGGTCCGTCATCTCGGGCTGGAGTCGGCGTTCACCTGGAGCGTCATCGACCGCTGGGGCAGCCATCCGGCGTTCACCGGCACGGTCGCCCGCAAGGTCGCCGAGGGCCTCCAGCAGTTCGACGAGGCGGTACGCGACGACGTCGTCGTGCTGTTCAGCGCGCACTCCCTGCCGTTGCGGATCATCAACCGGGGCGACGCGTACCTGCAGGAGGTCGCGGCCAGCGTGCACGAGGTGATGCGCCACCTCGACTTCAGCCACGAGTACGCGCTGTCGTTCCAGGCCGACGTGGGACCGGTGGCGTGGCAGGGCCCCTCGACGGCGTCGGTGATCCGGGCGCTCGGCCGGCAGGGCCGCCGGCACGTGCTGATCGTGGGCATCGTCTTCACGACCGACCACCTCGACACCCTGCACGAGATCGACCACGAGTTCGCCGAGATCGCCGCGGAGGCCGGCGTCACCGGGTTCCGGCGCGCGCCCGCGCCCAACGACGACCCGCTCTTCCTCGACGGCCTCGCCGAGGTGGTGGCCGCCCACCTGCGGTCCGGGGAGCCGTGCTCGCGCCAGTTCGGGCTGCGGTGCGCGGGCTGCACCAGCACCTCGTGCCGCGAGATCGTGCGGCCGGTCACCAGCCACCGGCCGGCTCCCGTCACGACGCCGGCGGATCCCCGGTGAGCGAGCCCTACGACGTCACCGTGGTCGGCGCCGGCATCACGGGGCTGACCGCGGCGTACGAGATGGCGGCGCTGCGTCCCGGCCTGCGCCTGCTGATCCTGGAGGCGGGCGCTACTGCACGGCGACGGCCCACCTCGTGCAAGGCATGGCGCTGCTGTCCGCCCGC
>NZ_JBFBAD010000259.1:0-3966 GCF_040682075.1 Actinoplanes sp. NPDC051411
GACCGGAATACACATCCGAATCTTCAGGCACCTCAGGCACCTATCCAGTTACGAAATGTCAGGTGTCGATCATGCCAATCGGTGCCGCAAAAGGACCATCAGGTGCCGATCATCTGCCCGGCGGGCAGCGTCACGTTCGACGCGCGGATGCCCCGGGTCGAGGAGCGCGGCACGCCGGTAAGCGACCGATCCGGCGTTGTCGTTTGCTGCGGATGGGGAAGCACAGCGCATCCATCGAAGGGAATGAGCGCGCGGACCGCGGGTATGCCGGTGATAACCCCGTGGGGAGGAGACCGTCGTGACCACCGCACGTGACATCATGACCGCGGACGTGACCTGCGTCAGCGAGGACGAAACTCTGACCGCCGCAGCGCACAAGATGGCGCAGTTGGGCGTGGGATCGCTGCCGATCTGCGGATCCGACGAGCGGCTCAAGGGCATGCTCACCGACCGCGACATCGTGGTCAAGGCCCTCGGCCGTGACCGCGAACCGGGCCAGGTTACCGCCGGCCAGCTGGCCGAAGGTAAGCCGGTCACCGTCGGCGCCGACGACGACGCCAACGAGGTGCTGCGCACCATGGCCGCACATAAGGTACGGCGCCTGCCGGTGATCGACGGGCACCGTCTGGTCGGCATCGTCGCCCTGGCTGATGTTGCCCGGGCGCTGCCCGACCGTCCGGTCGGGGACCTCGTGGACGCGATCACCGAGTCCTGAGTTCCGCCGTCGAGCATGAGGCACGGCCTGGATCGCGCCTTCAGGTCGTGCCCGCGGCGGCGGGCGCGAGCGGCAGCCGAGAAGGTCGGCCGAAATTCTCGCGCCGTGACGTGGTCGTCTTGGTAGCATTCCGGCACGGCCGTGTAGGAGTCGGAAAGGCAAGGCGATGAGTTTCTGTGGTGGACGGCGAGCTAGCCGCGCCGGGTGGATGCCCGGTTCGGTGGCTGCGCGCGCCTGACCCGAACTCCGCCCGGCGAGTCGATCCGTCCGTGCCGTCGCCTGATCGCGGGTGAGCACGGCGCTGCCCTTCGCGCAGACTTCCCACCGATCTGATGCCGATCTGATGACCGGGCTGATGATCGGGCTGCTTTTGGAGTCTCCGGCCCATGCTTACCGAGGAAATCAAGCGTCGCTTTCTGGCGCATTTCGAGGCCAACGGGCACACGGTCGTGCCGAGTGCGCCGCTGCCGGCGTACGACGATCCGAATCTGCTGTTCGTGGCGGCCGGCATGATGCCGTTCGTCCCCTATCTGACCGGCCAGCAGCCCCCGCCGTGGGACCGCGCCGCGGCGGTGCAGAAATGCATCCGGACGCCCGACATCGATGAGGTCGGCAAGACCAGCCGGCACGGCACGTTCTTCCAGATGAGCGGCAATTTCTCGTTCGGTGACTACTTCAAGCGGGGCGCGATCGACCTGGCCTGGGAGCTGTCGACCAATCCGGTCGAGCAGGGCGGCTTCGGCCTCGATCCGGCGCGCATCTGGCCGACCGTCTACCTCGACGACGACGAGGCGTTCGCGCTGTGGCGCAAGATCGGCGTGCCGGCCGAGCACATCGTGCGGCGCGGCCGGAAGGACAACTGGTGGCACATGGGCATCCCCGGCCCTGGTGGCACCAGTTCGGAGCTGTTCTACGACCGCGGCCCCGACTATGGCCGGGAGGGGGGCCCGGCGGTCGACGAGGACCGCTATCTGGAGTTCTGGAACCTGGTCTTCATGCGGTACGAGATCACCGACGTGCGCTCGAAGGAGGACTTCACGATCGTCGGCAATCTGCCGGAGAACAACATCGACACCGGCATGGGCGTGGAGCGGGTCGCGTCGATCCTGCAGGGCGTCGACAACCTGTACGAGATCGACGAGGTCAAGCCGATCCTGGACCGGGCGGCGCAGATGACCGGCAAGCCGTACGGCGCGCGCTCGGGGCACGCGGCGAACCAGTCGCACCCCGACGACGTGCGCCTGCGGGTGATCGCCGACCACGTGCGGACGGCGTTGATGTTGATCGGTGACGGTGTGACGCCGGGCAACGAGGGCCGGGGTTATGTGTTGCGGCGGATCATGCGGCGGGCGATCCGGTCGATGCGGTTGCTGGGGTGGCAGGATCGGGCGTTGCCCGAGTTGTTGCCGGTGGCTCGGGATTGTATGGCGCCGTCGTATCCGGAGTTGGCGGAGGAGTTCGGGCGGATCTCGACGTATGCGTATGCGGAGGAGGATGCGTTCCTGTCGACGTTGAAGGCGGGCACGACGATCCTGGACGTCGCGATCGACGAAACGCGCAGGAGCGGTGGCAGGCGGCTGACCGGTTCGCAGGCGTTTCAGTTGCATGACACGTACGGTTTCCCGATCGATCTGACGCTGGAGATCGCGTCGGAACAGGGTCTGGAGGTCGATCAGGAGGGTTTCCGTCGGCTGATGGCGGAGCAGCGGACCCGGGCGAAGGCGGATGCGAAGGCGCGTAAGACGGGTCATGCCGATTTGTCGGCGTACCGGTCGGTGCTCGATAACGGCGGCCCGGTCGAGTTCACGGGCTACCAGGAGGTCAGCCGGGAATCGCGAGTGCGCGCCCTGCTCGGTGATCACGGCCCTCTGAAGACGGCGGGCGAGGGCGACTACGTCGAACTCGTGCTGGACACGACCCCGTTCTACGCCGAGGGCGGCGGCCAGCAGCCCGACACCGGCATCATCACGGTCGGCGGCGGCCGGCTCGAGATCCTCGACGTCCAGCAGCCGATCCCGGGCCTGATCGTGCACCGGGCGCGGGTCCTCCGCGGCGAGGTCCGCGCGGGCGAGTCGGCGGAGGCGGAGATCGACGTGACCCGGCGCAAGGCGATCTCGCGGTCGCACACCGCGACCCACCTGATCCACCAGACGATGCGGGCGTTCCTCGGGGAGTCGGCGAGCCAGGCCGGTTCGCTGAACGCGCCCGGCCGCCTGCGGTTCGACTTCAAAACCCCCGGCGCGGTGACGCCGTCGGTGCTGCACGACGTCGAGCAGCAGGTCAACGAGGTTCTGCTGCGGGACCTGGAGGTTCACGCGTTCATCACCTCCCAGACCGAAGCGCGCCGGCTGGGCGCGATGGCGCTGTTCGGCGAGAAGTACGGCGATGAGGTCCGCGTCGTGGAGGTCGGCGACTATGCGCGTGAGCTCTGCGGTGGCACACATGTGGCGCGGTCGGGTCAGCTGGGGCTGGTGAAGATCCTCAACGAGCAGTCGATCGGCTCGGGCGTCCGCCGGGTCGAGGCGCTGGTGGGCATCGACGCGTTCGGTTTCCTGGCCAAGGAGCATCTGCTGGTCAGCCGCCTGGCGGAGTTGTTCCGGGTGCCCGGTGACCAGGTCGCCGACCGGGTCGAGCAGACGGTCACCGCGCTCCGTGACGCCGAGAAGGAGCTGGAGAAGCTGCGCGCCCAGATGGTGCTCGGCCAGGCGGCCACGCTCGCCGGCCAGGCGCGGGATCTCAGTGGCGTCGCGTTCGTCGCCACCGAGGCATCCGACGGCGCGGCGGCCACTGAGGCGCGCGCCCTCGCGCTCGAGATCCGCGGCAAGATCGACGCCGGGCGTCCCGCGGTGGTGACGGTCGCGGCCCGGGCCAACGGCAAGGCGTCGCTGACCGTCGCGATCAACGACGCGGCCATCGGCCGGGGTCTGTCCGCGGCCGACCTGGTCCGGCACGCGCTGTCCGGCCGCGGCGGCGGCAACACCGAAATCGCCCAGGGCGGCGGCATCCCCGCCGACCAGGTTCCGGTGTTGCTCGCCACGGTCGAGAAGGCCGTGGCGGAAAACGGCCGCCAGAACTGATCGAGAGGATCAGGCAACAACGCGCGATTAATGGTCTACGGCGGCCGCCGGTGCCGGGTGTTTCGTGGTCATCAGAAGGTTCGCTCGACGTTCTGGAGAAACACCATGACCCGGATTGCACTTATCACCGGCGGCAGCGCCGGAATCGGCCAGGCCACCGCCGTCGCGGCAGCC
>NZ_JBFBAD010000260.1:0-3950 GCF_040682075.1 Actinoplanes sp. NPDC051411
TCACGATCGACCAAGGTCAACATGTTGCGCACAGCGGGAATCCTGTCCCACCGACCCGCCAAGATCAAATGCTACGACCGGCTGAACTCGCCCGGAACTTGGTGCAGTGATGGCCAGGCCGGCGCCGATCGTCATTGACTACCACAATGCCGGGACGGTACTCGCCCACGACCGTTCATCTGCGAGGCTGCGACCGGGATGAACGAAGGTCATCTCCCTGCAATGCCCTGTGGTCCCCGAGGTCGACCCGCCCATCTGGCACGGATCTGGCTTGAGACGCGGTCAGCGCGCTCCCATAAGGCCAGCGACACCCCGAACAAGCATGAACATCATCCTGAGGCAAAATTTGATCAACATAAAAGTGATCGACATGATCCCGCTGATCAATTGGAAGACAAGACCCATGACGCGAAGCCTTCCGACCGGAATCCGTCTACGCCATCCGGGCATTGGATCATCGCGTCCACCCGAGTCGTCATCGGCGAAGGCTATGTGGACAGTCATGCCAACCCGTCGGGTGACCTCTTCCGTGTCAAGGAACGATCCAGGCAGTCTCACCTGCGATCACAACGGCGGTGAGCTGCACAAACGTTCCGACATCGTCCAGGCACGTCCACCGTCGTTTCCTCCGGTTGTCACACAATCAGTCACTCAGGACGAGGTTTTCTCTGCTGTGTCGTCATGCCGAGTCTGCCACGATGGGTGAGTGATCCGTAGGCACCCAGCCGTGATGGCGACTGCCGCTGGTGTTGTTGCTGGCGCTGCGGTCGCCCAGGCAATTACTCGTAGAACGGTCGTTCGTGAAGCGGAACCGGCCGAGCCGGATACCACGAAGACAACAGCCGACGATCTTGACAAGGAGCTGCTAGGACAACTACATGCGGCCACTCTAAAGGCATCCGACTCGTGTTTTGAGCTCAAGAAGCTATGCGCCACTGTTTTGATTCCGACTGGAACTCTTGTGGCCCTCTTCTCAGAGCGTCGACTAGGCCCAGCGGTGTTTGTCGCCGGGTTCCTTGTAATTGTTTTCTTCTGGCTTGCTGATGCTGTCGGCTATTACTATCAGCGCAAGTTACGAGTCGCTATGGGAGCCATATGGCTTCGGCGGTCCGAACGATGCGACGAGACCTGGACCCCGCCCAGCACCGCATCAACGTCTCCGATAAGGGCCGCGTTCAATGGGTCTATGTATTTTTACCTTTTGCTTACAATTCCCGTACTGGCCGGCCTGCTTCTATATGCGATGGGTATCATAGAATCGCCTCATGAGGTAATTCCGTGAGACTCTTCGTCAGTTATGCGCGGAAGGACAATTCACCTCTACGCCTCGCCCAAATCGACCGCGAACTTCAGGCACTTGGGGGCTCCGTATATATCGACGATATCCATCATCCTCTAGTCGGCAATCGGCATGAAGCCGTCCTCGCGGAGCTTGGCCGTGCTGATCTCTTCGTTGCTGTCAAGACCCTTAATTATCTGCGAACGGACTGGACGCGACTTGAGTTTGGTACGGCGATGAAGGCTGCATTGCCACTTGCTGTCTTAGAGGTCGGAGGCGGACTTCGCCCGGCAGCGTACGAGGCCCTGCTTACGGAAGTTTACCCTGCCCCGACTTTTTGACCCCCAGGCAACTTGTGATCTTGAATGAGCTTGGTCAACACGCGCCTGACCTGTACACATCGGTCCATAGATGTCCGTGGGCGTCCGGCGCGATCACCGGCGATTGTCACGCAGTTAATCACTCGGGGCGCTGACCCCTTTGACGCGTTGCGTACGGTCGGCGGGTCGTTGCCGAACATCTCACCGCGTCTGGTGCAGAGGAAGTCGCCTCATCGTTCACCCAATTAGTAGCACCGCGATTCCGGGTTCGCAGTCGAGGCGGGCGCCGGTGGAGCATCAATACCACCGTTGGTCCATCATGGTTACATGGATAGGTTGCTTCCGATACGTCGTCGTATGCGGACGACGCCCGGACGAACGGCCGTGCGGCTTCAACGCGCAGCGATCCGGCGGTCTCGGCTGTCGGCCCGACCGATCAAGCCTCGTCGCCGGGAGGCCAGGCACCGCCGAACTGCGCGGCTCTTCGCGGCCGTTTTCATTGTCCTCACCTCCTGGATTGTCGTGGCGCCGGTGCTTAAATCACCTGCGGAAGTATCGTCGCTAAGACCTGGCGTGCTCAATTTCAGGATTGAGAACGACACGATGAAAACATGGCCCGATTTTGTCAATGCACTATCCCGCATCGAGATCTCGGCTGATGATGAGTCAGCCAGCGTGGGAATAAGGTTCCTCGGCCCCTCGCCGATCTGGGTGGCACAGTCACCCACAGTGGACCGTCAGTGGACGTGCAGCGTCTATTCGACCGACGACCGAAAGCTAGACAGGAACGGTACGCCTCAGCCAGACAACCTGGATTTTGGGACATTGGTGAATGGCCCGTCCGGGCGTGAAGGAACTGGTCCCCCGTGGGACCCAGGCTCGGTGTTCATGCACCTCGATTCAGTTCGGCTCCCAAACCCAGGCGACGAGATTTTACCGCCTCTTCTGGCTTGCTCGGCCGGCGGATGGACTGCCGGAAGCGGCGGAACTCAAATCCTAACGATTCCGGAAATTAGGATTACACTGGTGAGCAATGGGGCAAAGCTTGATTTCGACAAGTTTCCGGAGCGCTGGACGTGCAAGGATGACGTCTACTGGCAACTTCCGCCCGATTCGAGCGTGCGGGATTCCTCATTCGCTCTCGAACAAGACGGCAGGCGGATAACGCCGAAGGAATCGCATTGTGGAAGCTCCGGAGGTGGCGGGACCGACAAGGGCGGAGCCTCGATCACCGTCTTTCGTCCCGCTGTCGCCATCACCGCCGCCAGCCAACCCGCCCAGCAGGTCCTCCAGCTACGAGCGCTTTTCGGCGGTGCGCTCATAGGTGTGGCGGCGCAGCTAATTGCGGATTTGCTGAGCGCGGGCTTCATGGCTGTCGTCCCCGTCGCCTGGGTCTGGCAAAACGTTTTGAGCCGGCGTTGGCGAAAGAGAGTAAAATCGGGAGATGTGCTCTAAATTACTCACTCTAGCGGCATCGCAGGCGGACCGCCCTTAACAAACCAGTAGTGATAAATCGACTCACGGCGGTTTGTTACGTTGATGCAGCACTTCGTTGGGCAGTGGCACAGCACCAGTTCCGTCGCTCAGCAAGAAGCTTTGGGCGTCTAGTCGGCGTCGGCCCGACCGCTAGAACGTCTTTGTCGTCAGGATCAAGAGGCAGGGCATCCCTAAATCGGTAGCTCGCCCGACCTTCAACGAATGACCGCTGAAGCAGGATGACAAGGAGCGTTGTAGCAATGATCGAAAATACGGCTTCCGCCAATGGTGGCGGCTCGGTCCCGACTTGGCTAACGCTGGCAGTTGCAATAATTGCCCTTTCCGGTCCGCTCGGGGCGGCATCTTCTGCAATCTCGCCGCGAGGATCATCGGCAAGATTTCGATCGGCAACGCGAGAGAGCTCAATGGAGGCGTGAGGACCTTCAGAATAAAAGAACTCAAGCGCACCCTAATAACGGAGTTCCTAGATATAGCAAGTCGATGGGTGGACTCCCTCTTGCTCTCGTCACACCTTCCGGCCAACCGAGATCCTGTCGAATTCATCGACCTCTCAAGTCACATCTATTTTCAAGTTAGATTGATCACCTCCGAAGATTTCTGGCGAGCAGTGGGCAGGTATAACTATGCGCTTGGTTGTTTGAGTCTGCTCACTAACTATCCTTTAATACAGATTCGAGGAAAGGCAGTGGCTTATCGGTATAAATAAGCGATGGGAACGCTTATTCAACGAGGCGGATCCATCAGAGGAATATCAAGATACCGGCGAGTTCAGCCGGTCGTAGCATTTGATCTTGGCGGGTCGGTGGGACAGGATTCCCGCTGTGCGCAACATGTTGACCTTGGTCGATCGTGAA
>NZ_JBFBAD010000261.1:0-3883 GCF_040682075.1 Actinoplanes sp. NPDC051411
AATGTCGTTGCGCTCAGAACACCCCGGACAGTCCTGCTAAACGGCGTCGGCGGTGACCACGGCGGCCGGCTCGGCGGCGACCACGACGCCCGGCTCGTTTCCGACCGCGACGCCCGGCTCGTCTCCGACCGCGACGCCCGGCTCGTCTCCGACCGCGACGCCCGGCTCGTCTCCGACCGGGACGTCGGGCTCGTTTCCGGCCGCGACGCCGGGCTCGTTTCCGGCCACAGCGGCGACGGCGACCGGCTCAGCGTGGCTCACGGCGACCTGTCCGGCGGCGGCTGCGGCGACCGGCTCGGTCGTGGCCGGCTTGCCGCCGCGCAGCGGGACGTGGCGGATGAACAGTGCGACCACGAACCCGATCACGGCGACCGCCCCGCCCCAGACGAACAGCGACGAGATGCCGCTGGTCACGGCCTGCTGGAACAGGTGCCGGGCCGCCTCGGGCAGCTCCTTCAGAGCCTGCGGCGTCATCGAGGAAGCCGACACCGAGCCGCCGCCGGCCGAGCCCGTACCCGCACTGAGCGTCGAGGTCAGGTGGTGGGCGTAGATCGCGCCGAGGATCGACACGCCGAGCGAGCTGCCCATGTTGCGCAGGAATGTCGACGCTCCGGTGCCCGCGCCCATGTCCTTCGGCTCCAGGCTGTTCTGCGCGATCAGCGTGCTGGTCTGCATGATGCCGCCCATCCCGGCGCCGAGCACCACCATGAAGAGTGCGGTGACGATCTTCGACGTGCCGGTGCCGACGGTGCTGAACAGCAGCATGCCGGCGACGACCAGGATCGAGCCGATGATCGGGAAGATGCGGTAGCGGCCGGTGCGGCTGATGATCTGGCCGACTCCGATGCTGACCACCATCACGGCGATCATCATCGGCATCAGCAGCAGGCCGCTGTTGGTCGCCGATGAGCCCTGGACGAACTGCTGGTATTGCGGCAGGTAGCCGATCGCGCCGAACAGGGCGAAGCCGGAGACGAAGGCGATGCCGCCGGCCAGGGCGAAGTTGCGGTTGGCGAAGATGTGCAGCGGCATGATCGGTTCCGGGCGGTGGCGCTCGACCAGGATGAAGGCGACCAGGCCGGCGACCGTCAGCGCGAGCAGGCCGAGGATCTGCGGAGAGGCCCAGGCGTACTGGGTGCCGCCCCAGCTGGCGATCAGCACGAGCGAGGTGATCCAGACCGTCAGCAGGGCGGTGCCGAGCCAGTCGATGCGGGCGCGGCCGGTGCCGCGGGGCAGCTTGGCCAGGGTGATCCAGGCGACGATCAGGGCGACCGCGCCGAGCGGCAGGTTGACGTAGAAGGCCCACCGCCAGGACAGGTGGTCGGTGATGAAGCCGCCGATCAGCGGTCCGCCGATCAGGGCGACCGGCATGACGGCCATCATGATGCCCTGGTATTTGCTGCGGTCGCGGGGCGGGATCATCGCGCCGATGATCGACAGCACGCCGACGATGAGGCCGCCGGCGCCCAGGCCCTGGGCCGCGCGGAAGGCGATCAGCTGGCCCATGTTCTGGGCCATGCCGCAGAGCACCGAGCCGAGCAGGAACAGGGCGATCGACGCGACGAAGGTGATCCGCCGTCCGAACAGGTCGCCGAGCTTGCCCCAGATCGGGGTGGCGACGGTGGTCGCCAGGATGTAGCCGGTGGTGACCCAGGACAGGTGCTCGAGTCCGCCGAGGTCGCCGACGATCGTCGGCAGCGCGGGCGCGACGATCATGTTGTCGAGCTGGGCGAGCAGCATGGCGATGACCAGGCCGCTCATCGTCACCAGGATCTCCCGGTGACTGAACCCGAGTCCCGCGGACGGGCGGTCCGCGGTCGGCGGCGGGGCGGATTTCTCCATGGCCTGACCTTCTCTCGTCTGATCGTCCCGCCGGGCGGCGGCAGACCTACTCATCGGCTGGGCGCCCGCCCGTTTTAGCTTGTCGACCGGCTAGGTTCCGCGTGAGTAGCCTCACGGGAACCAGGCGTCCATTCCGAGCCGCGGAATCCGTTGTGCCGCAAGGTGATTCACGCCTCCCTCAACTGACGTCGGCGACAGCCGATCTTTCAGGCGTGAGGCACGCATGGTGGTGGCGTTGGTGGCTCGCCGGCGGACTCGCAGCGGTCGCCGGCTACTTTCTGCTGCCCGTCGGCGGAAGTTGGGCGGCCCACACGTACGAGGCGATCGGCCTGACCTCCAGCCTCGCGATTCTGCTGGCGGTCCGGCTCCACCGGCCCGCCCGGCCGGCCATGTGGTACTGCTTCGCGGCCGGCCAGCTGATGTCCGTCTTCGGCGACTTCATATACGACTTCTATGCCGACGTGCTGCACCAATCGCCGTACCCCTCGATCGCCGACGTCTTCTACCTCGCCTCCTACCCGGTGACTTTCGCCGGCCTCGTCCTCCTGGCCCGCCGTCGCACCCTGGCCGACCTCCTCAACGCCGCGATCGTCGCGACCGGCCTCGGCCTGGCGTTCTGGATCTTCGTGCTGCACCCGATCGCCGCCGAATCGACTGCCTCCTCCCTCGAACGCCTCGTCAGCATCACCTATCCCACCGTCGACCTGCTCCTGCTGGCCGCGCTGGCCGGCCAGTTCACCGCGCCCGGCGGCCGCACGCCGAGCACCCGCATGCTCGGTCTCGCCACGGCCCTCGTCCTCGCCGCCGACGTCACGTTCTCGGTCATGACGCTGTACTCGGGCTCCGACGGTCACCCGGCCGACGCCGGCTTCCTCCTCTCGTACGTCTTCTGGGCCGCGGCCGCCCTCCACCCGTCGATGGGTGCGGCCGACTCGCGGCCGTCCCAATCCTTCGGCCGGCTGGCGCGGCTGATCGCCCTGGGCGGGTGCTCACTGCTCGCCCCGGCGCTGCTGTTGCTGCCGCGGGTGAGTGCCAACGCCGAGGACCGTACGGTGGTCACGATCGGCGCGATCGTCCTGTTCCTGCTGGTCATCACCCGCATGGGCGGCGTGATGACCGAGGTCCAGCGGATAGCGTTGCACGACGCGCTGACCGGCCTGGCCAACCGTCGCCGTCTGGAGCAGGCCGCTCCGGCGCGGCTGATCGTGCTCGGGCTGAGCGGCTTCAAGAACATCAACGACGAACTCGGCCGCCCGGTCGGCGACCGCGTCCTGAACGCCCTGGCCGAACGGCTGCGCTCGGTGGCGCCGGGCCTGCTGGTGGCTCGCATCGGCGGCGACGAGTTCGCCGTAGTCCCGGGCCCGTCCGACGACGACGGCGCCCTGGCCGAACGCCTGGGCGAAGCCGTACGCCGTCCCGTCACCGTGGCCGGCCACGAACTCCTGGTCGGCGTCGGCATCGGCCTCTCGTCATGCAAGGCCGGCGAGTCGTCTGTGGCTGGCGACCTGGCTGTGGCTGGCGGGCCCTGTGTGGCTGGCGCGTCCTGCGTGGCTATCGGATCCTCCGAGGTCGCCGGGTCCTGCGTGGCCGGCCGCCCATCGGTGGGCGGCGGGCACGCCGAGGTGTCGCACCGTGCTGGATCGGCATCTCGCGACGAGGCGCCACTCGACGTGGCCGAGGTGCTGCGGCGCGCCGAGGTGGCGATGCATGCGGCCAAGCAGACCGGTGAGTCCTACAAGCGCTGGACCCCGGAACTCGACGAGCGCACCGCCGCCCACGCCCGCCTCGGCGCCGAACTCCGGACCGCACTCGACCAGGGCCAGTTCCGGGTCGTCTACCAGCCGGTGGTCCGCCTGCCCGAGGGCACCGTGCACGCGGTCGAGGCGCTCGTCCGCTGGGAGCACCCGTCGCGCGGCCTGGTGAGTCCGGCCGAGTTCATTCCGGTGGCCGAGCAGAACGGTCTGATCGTCGAGCTCGGCGCCTGGATCCTGCGCACCGCCTGCGAGCAGATGGTCACCTGGCAGGCGACGCTGGGCGACCG
>NZ_JBFBAD010000262.1:0-3857 GCF_040682075.1 Actinoplanes sp. NPDC051411
ACTGCCGCCGGCCCACTGCCGCAGGCCCACAGCCGCAGGCCCACTGCCGCAGGCCCACTGCCGCAGGCCCACTGCCGCCGGGCCGCTGCCGCTGACGCGCCCGGCCTCGGGTCGCAGCGCCTCCGGCTCCTTGCGGCGGCGGGACCTGAGCGCGCGTACATCTGGAAGCCGGACCGGACACGGCCACCGAAACCACCGCTTCGGGTGGCGTCAGCCGCCCGGGAAAAATAGAGTCAGCGCATGGCAGTCAAGGTGCTTGCGATCGTGCTGGCGGGCGGCGAGGGCAAGCGCCTGATGCCCCTCACCGCGGACCGGGCCAAGCCCGGCGTCCCGTTCGGCGGGATCTACCGGATGATCGACTTCGTCCTCTCCAACCTCGCCAACGGCGGCTACCTCAAGATCGTGGTGCTGACCCAATACAAATCGCATTCGCTCGACCGCCACATCTCCAAGACCTGGCGCATGTCGACCCTTCTCGGCAACTACGTCACCCCGGTGCCCGCCCAGCAGCGTCTCGGCCCCCGCTGGTTCGCCGGGTCGGCCGACGCCATCTACCAGAGCCTCAACCTGATCAACGACGAGTCCCCCGACTACGTGATCGTCTTCGGCGCCGACCACATCTACCGCATGGACCCGAAGCAGATGGTCAACGACCACATCGCCTCGGGCGCCGCGGTCACGGTCGCCGGCATCCGCCAGCCCAAGTCGATGTCCGACCAGTTCGGCGTCATCGACGTCGCGGAGGACGGCCGCCGCATCCGCGCCTTCCGCGAGAAGCCGCGCGACGTCGAGGGGCTCCCCGGCTCGCCCGACGAGATCTACGCGTCGATGGGAAACTACGTCTTCACGACCCGAGCCCTCTGCGAGGCGGTCACCAAGGACGCGCAGAACCCCGACAGCAAGCACGACATGGGCGGCAACATCATCCCCATGCTGGTCGAACGCGGCGAGGCCAACGTCTACGACTTCCGCGACAACGACGTGCCGGGCAGCGACGACCGCGACCGCGGCTACTGGCGCGACGTGGGCACACTCGACTCGTTCTACGAGGCCCACATGGACCTCATCGCCACCCTGCCGGTCTTCAATCTGTACAACCACGAGTGGCCGATCTTCACCAACTACGGGTCGTGGCCTCCGGCGAAGTTCGTCCACGGCTACGACGATCGCCAGGGGCGGGCCATCGAGTCGATGATCTCGCCTGGGGTGGTGATTTCTGGGTCGCTGGTCGAGCGGTCGGTGATTTCGCCTAATGTGCGGGTCAACTCGTGGGCCCATGTCGAGGGGTCCGTTCTCATGGAGGGTGTGTCCGTCGGGCGCCGGGCCGTCGTGAAGAACGCGATTATCGACAAGAACGTGTCGATTCCTGAGGGGGCCCAGATCGGGGTTGATCTCGATCGGGATCGGAAGCTCTATACCGTCAGTGATTCCGGGATCGTTGTTATCGGTAAGGGGCAGAAGGTCGAGCTTTAACGCCCGTCGCTCTTCTTACGGGCCGGTGGTCCGGCTGCCGCGCTTTTGGTTGGGGGACTTCTCTTTTCTTACCCGGGCGGCCCTTTGTGGTGGGTCATGCGGGCAGAAACCGTGCCGGTTGCGCTTGCCCCTGTAGTCGGGGGCTGGGCTTTCTGCACTTCCGGCGGGTTTTTTAGACCCGGTACGGCTCGGGCTGGGCGACTTTCTCTTGCTTCGTGCTCTCGTCCGTTGGTTGGTGGTGTTAGCACCACCAACGGGTGGGTGCTAGCACGGTGGACGGTGCTGGGCGGTGGCCGAAGTATGGGAGCTGGCCAGTCGTTTCGGCACCGGGGGGTTGGGAAGTGGTCATGCACCGGACCATGGAGGTTTCTGGCGGTCGGGTTTTGGACGAGCGGGTTCCGATTCGTGGGTGGCTTGTTGTCTATCTGGTCGCGTTGGGCGGGCTGGCGGCGCACGGGCTGGAGCTGACTATCGCGTCGCTCATCATCGGGGCCGATCCTTCGCTGGCCGGCCTCACATCGTTCGTGCCGGCGCCCGCGCTGGCCTTTTACGTCGTCTCGAATGGACTGCTGATTGTCTACACGGTGCTGCTGTTCGTGCTGATGTTTCGGAGAAAGCGGATCGCCATCGCGCACAACGTCGTGTTCAATGTTCTGTCGGTGGGCTTCCTGGTGGGATGGCACGTCTTTCACATGAAGTCGACAGTGGGCGTGGCGATCGACATGGTGCCGAATATCGTGATGGCTGGGTACGTCCTCACCTCCAAGCGGGTCCGGCGGACCCTTCGGAGGTAGGCGGCGGTCAGCCGGCCAGGAAAGGCTGGAGACCGGCGGCCGGGGTGATCAAGTTGACCGTGGAGCCGTCGGTGAAGGTCAGGCGCAGTTGACCGGACCGTTCGGTGGCCGATGCCAGGTTCTTGCGGGGGCACTCCCAGAGCAGGCGCAGGGGCGGCACGGGGCCGGAGGCCGGGCGGAAGAGGTCCCGCCAGGAGCCCAGTCGCTTCGACAGGACCAGCAGGCGGCGGTCGGTGAGGGCCAGCACCCGCGGGTGGGTGACGATGCGGATGTGCTCGTCCAAGCCGACGGCGAGGCTGCGCGGCGCGCCTTGCACGCCACGGCGGGCGCCGGGGCCGTCCGGTTCGGGCCGGCGGAAACGCATCCGGAACGGCGACATCTCGGCGCGCGTCATCGCGGTCGACGTGCGCCCGTCCGGCCGGCTGGCCCAGACCGCGGCGCGGAAGGCCTCGCCGGGGTGCAGATGCTCCCCCACCCGTTCCTTCAGCTGGGCGTCGGAGTCCACGGCTTCCTCCCGTCCTCGGGTCCGGATTCACGCCGAGGCGCGGTCGCCCCGACGCCGTCAGTGGACCATGAGTCCACCCACATCCCGCCACCGGGGCGGTCACGGCCGACCCCGGGGCTCACCTCGCGTCCCGGGCAGTGGATCATGTCGCCGTTCTTTCATGCGAGCGGGGAGGCTCCGGTGTCGGTCGAGGTATTGGTTCCAGCGAATTTCGTGTCGGCCGGCTGGGGAACGCCGACGGTGTGCGCCCGGCACGGCGAGCCGGCCGTGGAGCGGAAGAGGACCCAGTTCACCTCCCGGCGGTCGGGTTGGTTGTTCCTGCTGGGCGCGATCGTCTACTACGCAACCCGCAAGACGGTGTCGGCGCCGGCGTGGCCGTTCTGCGCCCGGTGCACCAAGGAGTACACCACGAAGACCGCCGCGGGCGCGGGCAGCTTCATCGCCGGCATCCTGATCTGGGTCGGCAGCACGCAACTGCTGCCCAGCGATGTGGCCCCGATCGGAACGCTCGCCGGCTTGGTGCTGTTCATCGGCGGAGCCGTCGTCATCGCGCGTGGTGGTCGCCCGGCGATCGCCGGGGGCGCGGTGACCGGCGACGGCCTGGCGGTCCGGTTCGCCAGGGCCCACGAGGCGTTCGCGATCCAGGCGGCGGCGGCTCAGCAGGCCGCGGCACAGCAATACGCCACACTGCAGAGCTACCCGGCCCAGCCGTTCGCCGCCCAGCCCTTCGTCGCGCAGCCCTACGCCGCGCAGCCCTACGCCGCCCAGCCCTACGCCGCGCAGCCTGGTCCCGGTCAGCCGTTCGGCGCGCAGCCGTACCCGGCACAGCCCTACCCTGCCCCGCCCTTCGCCGCGCAGCAGCCGTTCGGCGCGCAGGCTGGCACGGCGCAGCCGCTCGCCGCGCAGCCGCCGTACACGGCCCAGCCGCTCGCCGCTCAGCCCGGCCCGGCCCAACCGCTTGCCGCTCAGCCCGGCCCGGCGCAGCCGCTCGCCGCTCAGCCTGGCCCGGCGCAGCCGCTCGCCGCTCAGCCTGGCCCGGCGCAGCCGCTCGCCGCTCAGCCTGGCCCGGCGCAGCCGCTCGCCGC
>NZ_JBFBAD010000263.1:0-3792 GCF_040682075.1 Actinoplanes sp. NPDC051411
AAACATGGTCGTAGCGGCACCACCAGAGACGGACTTCTCGGTTGTAGACGGGCTTCCCGGGCACGCATTACCTTGAACAACGTGACGACGTATCGGCACACCTCCTCTTGAACTTGAACTAAACGCCCAGTGAGACCATCGCGCCCAGGCCGGCCCGAAGCGTCGCACCCACGCCGCCCCGAAAGCGTCGCACCCACGCCGGCCCGAAAGCATCGCGCCCACGCCGGCCCGACAGCATCGCCGATGCCGGCCCGGATCAGCTTCCGTCGACGGCCGGCCGCTCGCCGAGGCCGGCCGACCTGAGCAGCCACCCGCGGTAGGCGACGAACAGCACCGCGATGGCGGCCTGCCACCAGAGCGGAGCGGCACCCGGGCTGCGGAGCTGAGCGAAGTTGTCGGCCGTGTGAAGCCCGGCCAAGGGCCAGACGGTGGCCAGGCGCCAGCGCATCGCCGCCAGCCCGAAGCCGTACGCCGTGGTGCTGACGACCTGAGCGAGAGTGTCGTCCCCGGGACGGTCGAACCACAGACCGCTCACCAGATGACCGAGGCCGAACCGCACCGCCACCCAGATGGTCGCCCGGACCACCCCGAGACGGGACAGCACGTACTGGTTGACGCCGCGGCTCAAAGACTCCTCGGCGACCATCGTGACGACGGCGCCCGGGGTGCCGGTCAGGCCGGGCAGGGCATAGGTCGCGGTGACGGCCGGCGGCGGCAGGCACAGCCGCCGACCGCGGCGGCGAGGGCGAAGAGTACGGCGTGCCAGCCCAGCGTCAGCCCCGGCCGCGAGCAGGACCGGGAACCGCTTACGTCCGGTCATGTGGGGCCGCGGCCCTAACCCACGGCACTCGACGAAGGTACCGACAGGTCGGCCGGGCGGTCGAGGCGGGAGAGCATCGGGTAGAGGGCCAGGCCGATCGCCAGGGTGGGGATGCCGCCGACGAGGAGGCTCCAGCGGGCGCCGAGGTTCTGGCCGACCCAGCCGACCACCGGGCCGCCGATCGGGGTCGAGCCGACCCAGGCCAGCGCCCACAACGCCATCACCCGGCCGCGCATCTCGGGGCGGGACGTCATCTGCAGGGCGATTTTCCCGTACGAGTTGAACGTGATGCTGCCGTAGCCGACGAACAGCAGGACGACGTACTCGATCGGGAGCGTCGGGGCGAGAGCCGCGACGGTGATCGCCAGCCCCCACCCGATCGCGGACAGGGCCAGCGCGCGGGTGCCGATGTGTTTGCGGGACGCCGAGACCAGGCCGCCGGCGACCGCCCCGGCGCCCATCACCGAGGTCATCGCGCCGTAGGTGGCGGCGCCGCCGTGGAAGACGGTGCTGGCCAGCAGCGGGAGGCTGACCTGGAACTCCCACGCGAGCATGCCGACGATCGCGACCATCAGCAGGGGGAACAGAAGTTCCGGGGTGCGGGCGACGTAGCGGAAGCCGTCCCGGACCTGCCTCGGCGCGCGTGCGGCCCGCGGCGGCTTGGCGATCTTCGATTTGTCCATCAGAAGAAGCGTCAATACGACGATCAGGAAGGACAGACCGTTGAGCGCGAAACACAGCGCCAGACCCACCCCGGCCGCGATCACGCCGCCCGCCGCCGCGCCGAGGATGCGGGCCGCGTTGATGGTGATCGAGTTGAGCAGCACGGCGTTGGACAGGTGGGAGCGGTCGACCAGGTCGGAGATCATCGACTGGCGGGCCGGGTTGTCGAAGACGTTGACCAGACCGAAGGCGAGCGCCAGCAGATAGACCATCCACAGGCGGATCGAGCCGGTGCCGATCAGCAGCGCGAAGATGCCGGCCAGGACGGCCGAGGAGACCTGGGTGGCCACCATCAGCTTGCGGCGGTCGAGACGGTCGGCGACCACGCCGCCCCACGGGCCGAGCAGGAAGATCGGGACGAACCGCGCGGCGACGGTCAGGCCGAGCTCGGTGCCCGAGCCGGTGAGCTGCAGAACCAGGAACGACTGGGCGACCGTCTGCATCCAGTTGCCCATGACCGAGGCGAGCTGGCCGAAGAAGAACCACCGGTAGTTCGGGATCGCGAGGGAGCTGAACATGTGCCGGCCGAAGGAAGCCGACCGGTCCGCCATGCACAGCTCCCCTCCTAGAGTAAAAACATCATACCTTTATGAGGAGGCGGCGAGCGGGGCGTCCGCGTCGATGCGGCCCAGGTCACTCGCGCCCCCGGGCGAACCCAGCGGCTCGGACCGGCCCGGCAGCACGGTCTCGAAGAAGGCCACGTTGTCGTCCCGCCACGGCCGGTCGGACTCGGCCAGCGGAAGGTCGGACGAGATCGCGGTGACCGGGCAGACCGCCTCGCAGGCGCCGCAGTCGATGCACTCCCGCGGGTTGATGTACATCTTGCGGCCGCCCTCGTAGATGCAGTCGACGGGGCACTCCTCGATGCACGACTTGTCGAGCACGTCGAGGCACGCGCCGGTGACGAAGAAGGGCATGACTACTCCTAAAGCGAACTAGACGGTCGCGGTCGAGTGACCGGGGAAGAGCGAGGCCGACGGATCACCGGCCACGTACGCGTTGTTGACCGCGAGCGCGGCCTCGCCGAAGCCGACCGAGATGAGCCGGACCTTGCCCGGGTATTCGGTGACGTCGCCGGCCGCGTAGACGCCCGGGACGCCGGTCGCCATCGTCGAGTCGACGACGATGTGCCGGTCGACGATCCGCAGGCCCCAGCGGGTCAGCGGGCCGAGGTCGGCGGTGAAGCCGAGCGCGGCGACGACCCGGGTGCAGTCGATCTCGTGGAGCTCGCCGGAGGCGGTGTCGCGCAGGATCGCGCGGTCCACGGACTGGTCGCCGGAGAGGGCGTGCACCACGAAGGGCGTACGGACGAGCGCGTCCGAGCCGTGGAGCTCGGCCACCGACGCCTCGTGGGCGGTGAACCGGTCCCGGCGGTGGATCAGGGTGACCGACTTGGCGATGGGCTGCAGGGTCAGGGCCCAGTCGACCGCGCTGTCGCCGCCGCCCACGACGAGCACGTCGTGTCCGGCGAAGGACGACGGATCGGTGACGAAGTAGTCGACGCCGCGGCCGAGGAACTCTGCCCCGACGGGCAGGGGGCGCGGCTTGAAGGTGCCGATGCCGGCGGCCAGCACGATCGAACGGGTGACGAGCGACGTGCCGCTCCTCATGCGCAGGTGGATCCGGCCGTCGTCGAGCCGGGTGATCTCGTCGGCCGACTCGCCGAGCAGCCACCGGGGCGAATACGTCTGGGCCTGCTGGACCAGCGAGCTCACCAGTTCCCGCCCGCGGACGCCGGGCAGGCCGGCCACGTCGTGGATGAGCTTTTCCGGGTAGAGCGCGGCGACCTGGCCACCGGGCTCGGGCAGCGAGTCGACCACGGCGGTTCTCATGCCGCGGAACCCGGCGTAGTAGGCGGCGTAGAGCCCGACCGGCCCCGCGCCGACCACGACCAGGTCGACCTCGTCACCACTCATCGGCACCTCCTCGTAATGGTCTAACCATTTGACCAGAGGAAGGCGCGCGGTGCAAGGCGGCGGAGACCGAGACGGTCATGAAAGTGGCGCGGAGCACGGCCCGCCCGCGCGCGAAGCTCGGCTTACCCAGGCGCGAAGCACGGCCCACCCGCGCGCCGGGACACCCGCGCGGCCGCGCGCCGGGGCACGGCGGGGCCGCGCGCCGAGCAACGGCGCCGGCGGGGCAAGCGCGGTCCATCCGCGTACAGAAAAGGCCGCCGCGCGGGGAGAGCGGGGGCGCCCGGGGACGCGTGATGACGGGGGTTTGGGGGGGGGCGGGGGCCCGGCCCCCCC
>NZ_JBFBAD010000264.1:0-3775 GCF_040682075.1 Actinoplanes sp. NPDC051411
CGGAGAGTCCCGTAGCTTTTCCTCGTTGTCTTACCAGCAGCCGGATGGAGATGAGATGGGAGTCTTGTGCAGCGACAGGCGGTCCCGGACCAGCGCGATCGGGGCGTCCAGCAGCCGGATCGGCTCCGGCTCCCGGAAGCCCCTTGGGTTCGCCTTTGCGCCCGCGATAAGTCAGGGTGCGGTGGATCAGCCGGCTGCGTTCGCCCGGCCGGTAGCGGCACAATCCGGCCACCGGCACCCGTACGGTGCCTTTCGCGGTCACCTTCACCACGGGTGTTTCTCCTCTGGGCGCCCAGGTAGTGGCCCTGTGCGCTTTCAGTGCCTGGCCGCTCTCGTCGGCGAAGCAGATCCAGGCGGCCGAGCGGGCGACGATTCTTTCATCGCCGGCCGCTGATACCGGCGCCAGTGCGCGGTGGCCGGCTGGTCTCGCTCGATCGCCCGGTGGATCGGCAGTTGAGCGGTGAAGTCGAGCCGGCACATCGCCTGTCACGCGGTCGTGATCGCGACCCGGATGGGGAACATCGTCGCGATCAACGCCACGATCCGGGCCAACGTCCAGCGCTGGTCCTCGCGGTAGCCGGCGGCGGCCGGGCCCAGCTCGAGCCGAGCCTTGAGCCGGGCCGGCTGCTCGTCGGACAGCTTCGGGTCCGGCCCGGCCGGGCCGCGCGCGGCCAACGCCTGCGCACCGCTGGCGACCCAGGGCCGCCGCCACTGATCCGCCGACTTCGTCGAATCCTCTGGCAGCCCGGTTACCTCGACTGCCGACCTGCCCTGCGTGAACAACGCCACCGCCCGCTGCCGCACTCGTTCCCGACGCTCTAGCTCCGCCTGGTCAATGCCACCGCCGTCGCCGTATCGCATGCGACCAGCAGACCCGGCGATCGACCTCCAAGACGATCACCCGCAAGCGTCACAGTGCATCAGACACAGACCCCACCCCAAAAGGTGTCTAGGCGGCTCCGGCCGGAGCGAGCACGATGTCGAAGCGGACGCGCGACCACTCCCGGTCGCCCAGGTCGCGGCCGTCCGGCGTTGGGGAGCCCGGCGCCCGCACCTCGAACTCCTTCACCAGCGAGTCGCGCACGCCGAAGACCGCGTCGGAGGAGAGCCGTTTGTCGCCGCGTACGAAAATGTGCGTGACCAGCGTGCGCAAGCCCGCCGCCTCGACCATGAAATGCAGGTGGGAAGCCCGCATGGGCGACCGGCCGGTCGCCTCGAGGAGGCGGCCCACCGGGCCGTCGTGGGGAATCGGATAGGGCGTCGGAGTGATCGCCCAGAACCGGTAACCGCCGTCGTCGTCGGTGCGGAGGTGGCCGCGGGCGGCGACCCGGTTGTCGCTGTATTGAACGTCGTAGAGGCCGTCGTCGTCGGCCTCCCACACCTCGATCAGCGCGCCCGGCACCGGCCGGCCCTCGGTGTCGGTGACCGTGCCCTCGACCCAGCACGGCTCGCCCGGCGCGCCGCCCGAGATGTCTCCGCCGAGCGCGAACGCCGGCGAGCGCTCGGTGAAGAACGGCCCGACCACGGTGGCCTCGGTGGCGTCCGCGTACGCCTGGTTGTTGATCGTGATGGTCTGCATCGACACGCCGAGCACGTCGGAGAGCAGGATGAACTCCTGGCGGCGACCGTCGGTGATGTGACCGGTCGCGGTGAGGAAGTCGATCGCCTGCTGCCACTCCTTCTCGGTCAGCCGCACCTCGCGGGCGAAGGCGTGCAGGTGCCGGGTGAGCGCCTCCATCAACTCCTTGAGCCGAGGGTCGGGGGTGCCGCCGAACGACTCGACAACCCTCTCGGTGAGCTGTTCTTCCCGCTGTTGCTGCTCGCTCACGCTTGCCCCTTCGAGAGGATCGTTTCCATGGCCGCCCGGACGGCACTTTCGGGGTCGGCCGGCATGGTGGTCGCGCGCCAGCCGATGTGCTTGTCGGGACGCACCAGCAGCACGCCGTCCTCCTCGACCCCGCGCAGCCGGGCCCAGTCGTAATAAAGGTCGGTCACCGCGCGCCCGGGCCCGATCACCACGGTCTCCAAACTTACGCCCAGCTCGTCGCCGACCTTCGCCGCGGCGCCGGCCCACCCCTCACCGGCGATGCCCGTGAACAGCGTGAACCGGGTCATCGGGGCCAGATCGAGCGTCGACACCCGGCCCTTCTGGCTGCCGACCCACGCGTGCGGGAGGCGGGCGCCCGGCACGGCGCTCGGCTCGAAATACAGCTCGGGGTCCCGCGTCGGCTCCGCCCTCGTGCTGCCGTCCGGAACGACCGCCGACGAGGTGTAGAACTGGCCCATCTCCACCCCGTGCGCGTTGAACTCGTAGTGCTTGAGCTCCATCGCCTCGACCAGGGCCGCCCGCTTCGCCGCGCCGGCCGGGGTGTTGGCCTTCCGCTCCTCGATCGCGGCCGCCATCGCGGTCTCGTCCTCGGCGTCGAGCAGGCCCAGCACCTCGAAGAACTGCACGAACTCCCGGCTCGACTTGTTGGCCCGCAGAACGATCTGCTCGGCGATCGGCGCACGCTCCTCCGAGTATGTCTCCAGCAGCCCCGAACCCGCCTGCTGCTTGAGCACGGCGGCCAGCTTCCAGGCCAGATTGTACGAATCCTGGATCGAGGTGTTCGACCCGAGACCGTTCGACGGCGGGTGACGGTGCACGGCGTCGCCGACACAGAAGACGCGACCGCTCTGCAGGTGAGTCGCAAACATCTCGTTGTTGCCCCACAACGACGTGCCGGTGATCTCGACGTCGATGTCGGGCAGACCGAGCAGATTGCGGACGATCTCCTTCGCCGCGTCGTCGTCGACCTCGGGCGGCGGCCGGCTGATGTCGTAACCCCAGACGATCAGCCACTCGTTCCACGGGCGGACCATCCGGACCAGCCCGGCGCCGATCCCGCCCACGTTGGAACCGGGCTGGATCACCCAGTAAAGGACGCTCGGCCGGTGGCCGACGTGCTGCGAGATGTCGGCCTTGAAGGTGATGTTCATCGAACCGGCGATGTCCATCGCCCCCTGCATCGGCAGGCCGATATCCTCGGCGACCTGGGAACGGGCACCGTCGGCGCCGATCAGATATTTCGCCCGGATCGTGTAGGTCTCACCGCTCAGACGGTCGTGCACCTCGACGGTGACGCCGTCGGCATCCTGCGTGTGGCCCCGGTATTCGGTCGAGAAGCGCAGCTGGGCGCCCCGGGCGGCGGCGTTCCGCACGAGGATCGGCTCAAGATAGGTCTGCGGGATGTCCACCGGCAGGCACGGAGAGGCCAGACGGTAGTCGGCCTCGCGCGCGGGATGGGTGCCCCACGTCAGGATGCGGCCGATCTCCTCGCCGGCGATCGAGGTGCAGAAGACGGTGTCGCCCATCAGGTCGTGGGGGGTGGCGTCGGCTTGGACCTGATCTTCGATGCCTAGGTCGCGGAAGATCTCCATGGCTCGTTGGTTGGTGATGTGGGCCCTCGGGGTGTTGGCCGTCCATCGGTATTTGGTGATCACTACGGTGGGTATGCCTAGGGTGGCCAGGAAGAGTGCTGCGCTTGCGCCGGCTGGGCCGGAGCCGACTACGACCACGTCGGTGTGGATCTCGGTCATCGCTTTCCGTCCCCTGGGTTTCGGTGGTTCGGTCATTCTGGAGGGTCGGTGGTGTCATCTCGGTGTCTTGGGCTGGAACGCGATAGTTCGGCGGAATCGGTTGGGGTTTCTTGCGCTGGGACGTGAGCCGGGAGATGGGCCCAAGGTCGGGGGTAAAAGGGCATTTTCGAGGTGGGGCCCGCGCACCGCGCCACCG
>NZ_JBFBAD010000265.1:0-3513 GCF_040682075.1 Actinoplanes sp. NPDC051411
TCCCGCTAAAAAACACCACACACACTCCCACCACAACACGCCCGAGGAATACCCGGTGGCCCCCGGGCTTCTTCTGCCGGCCGTCCGCGGCCGCCGGGCGCCCCGGCGCGGGCCGCCCCCCCCCGAGGCGGGGACATCGGACGGCGCTTATTCCGCTAGGAGCAACTCATGACTCTCGCCGGCCAGGTCGAAGAGAAAGTCATCGAAGACGAGGGCAGAAACGGTCGCAAGCGTCGCCGGCCCCGTCGCACCAGCATCAACCCGGGTGAGAGCCGCCGGGCGTGGAGCCTGATCGCGCCGGCCATTCTCCTGCTGATCCTGATCGTCGGTTATCCGGTGGTCAAAGCCATCTACCAGTCGTTCCTGACCGACCCCGGGCTCGACAAGTCGACCGGCCTGTTCAACCAGGGCAACGCCTGGAACGGCATCACCAACTACACGCACTGGCTGGGCCAGCGCTGTGCGGTCGCGGGCGGGGGCACCCAGTCGTGTCCGTCCGGCACACTCGGCTCCCAGTTCTGGGGGTCGGCCGGCGTCACCCTCGGCATCACCATCGTGGCGTGCTCGCTCGAGACCGTGATCGGCATGGGCTTCGCCCTGATGATGAACCGGGCCTTCCGCGGCCGCGCGCTGGTCCGGGTCGCCATCCTCATCCCGTGGGCCATTCCGACCGCCGTGACCTCGAAGTTGTGGCAGGTCATCTTCGACCCGCAGGGCATCCTCAACAAGATCCTCGGCACCCACTTCGCGTGGACCTCCGAACAGTGGCCGGCCCGCTCGGCGATCGTGATCGCCGACGTCTGGAAAACCACGCCGTTCATCGCCCTGCTCATCCTGGCCGGGCTGCAGAGCATCCCGGAGGAGACGTACGAGGCGGCGCGCATCGACGGGGCGAACGCCTGGAGACGGTTCACCAGCGTGACGCTGCCCCTGGTCAAGCCGGCCCTGGCGGTGGCGGTCATCTTCCGGGTGCTCGACACGCTGCGGATGTACGACCTGCCGGCGATTCTCACCGGCGGCGCCAACGGCACCACGACGAGCTCCATCCTGGTCGTCAGGCAGTTGACCAGCGGGGTGAACTCGGCCTCGGCGTTGTCCACGATCACGTTCATCCTCATCTTCGCCATCGCGCTGGCCCTGGTGCGGCTGTTCAACGCGAACATCGTCGGTGCCCAGACCGGCGGGAAGGTGAAGTGACATGACGACGATAGCCGCGCCCACCCCGGCCACGATCGTTCCCGAGGCGCGCAAGCCGTTCAAGTGGGGCAACGTCGGCACGGTCGTGGTGATGGCGATCATCATCCTGTGGTGCCTCGCACCGTTCTACTGGATGTTGGTTCTGGCGTTCCGCGACAACCAGGCGACGTTCTCGACCGACGTCTGGTTCAGCCACGTCACGTGGAGCAACTTCAGCTACGCCTTCAACACGCAGTACAACGACTTCGGCCGTTCGCTGCTCAACAGCATCATCATCGGTGCCGTGGTGACCGCGCTGGCCATGGTGTTCGGAGTCTTCGCCGGGTACGCCCTGGCCCGCCTCGTCTTCCGCGGCAAGGGCTTCGTGCTGGCGGCCATCCTGGGCGCCTCGATGTTCCCCGGCGTCGCCATCCTGACCCCGCTGTTCCAGCTGTTCTCGACCTGGGGCTGGCTGGGCACCTATCAGGCGCTGATCCTGCCCCAGATCTCGTTCGCGCTGCCGCTGGCGGTCTACACGCTGACCAGCTTCTTCGCCGACATGCCGTGGGATCTGGAGGAGGCGGCCCGGGTCGACGGCTGCACGCAGGGGCAGGCCTTCCGCAAGGTGATCCTGCCGCTGGCCGCGCCGGCGCTCTTCACGACCGCGATCCTGGTCTTCCTCCAGTCGTGGAACGAATATCTGTTGTCCAGCGTGCTGTCCAACGGCAAGGCCACGGTGGCGCCCTCGACGGTGGCCATCGCGAACTTCACCGCCGGTCCGCACATCGTGCCGTACACCCAGACCATGGCGGCCGGTCTGGTGGTCACGGTGCCGCTGGTCATCGTCGTGCTGGTGTTCCAGCGCCGGATCGTCAGCGGTCTGACCGCAGGTGGCGTGAAGGGCTGACCCGCGTACGGGAAACAGGCCTGGTCCCGCTCAGCGGGGCCAGGCCTTCTCGATGTTGTCCAGCGTGGTCCGGGTGTCCTGGCCGTCGATCCACTTCGTCGCCTGCTTCCAGAACGCGCCCGAGCCCACCGCGGCCGGCATCTGATCGGAGCCGTCGAAGCGGAACACCGTCTTCGGGTCGGCCAGGATCGTGGCGGCCAGCTTGTCGATCGGGCTGGTCAGGTTGTTCTGGTCGAGGCCGCTGTTGGCGCTGACCCAGCCCGAGGAGACCCTGGCCTTGATGTTGGCCCAGGCGTCCGACGAGAGGTAGGTCTGGAAGGCCTGCACCTCCGGCCGGCTGCTGAACGCCACCACGAACTCGCCGCCGCCGAGCACCGGCTTGGTGTCGGTGTCCCGGGGCGGCAGATAGAACGCGTAGACGTCGCCGTCCTGCGCGATGCGGGTGCCCTTGGGCCAGTTGGCGGCGTAGAAGCTGGCCTGGCGGTGCATCTCGCACTGGTGGGAGAGGACGGGCAGGCCGGCGTCCTGGAACGTGGTGGTCGCGATGCTCTTCACGTCGCCGAGGCCGCCGTTGACGTACTTCGCGTTCTTCAGGTAGCCGCCGACCGCGTTCAGCGCGGCGGTCGGTTCGGGACCGTTGAACGGGATCCGGTGGCCGACCCACCGGTCGTACTCGCCCGGCCCGTAGAGCCGGAGCATGAAGTCCTCCATCCAGTCGGTGACCGGCCATCCGGTGGCGTCCCCGCTGCTGATGCCCGCGCACCACGGGGTCTTGCCGTCGGCCACCATCTGGTCGCTGAGAGCCTTCAGCTCGTCGAGCGTGGTCGGCACCTGATAGCCGCGGGCGGCGAACTCCTTGGGGGAGTACCACACCAGCGACTTGACGCTCGCGCCCATCGGAGCGGCGTAGAAGGTGCCGCCGACCGTGCCGTAGGCCTTCCAGTCCCGGCTGAAGAACCGGTCGACGTTGGCCTCGGTGCCGGCCGGGGCGGGCACCGCGCGGCCGGTCGCGACCAGTTGCTGGAGCAGGCCGGGCTGGGGCACGACGGCGAGGTCGGGCGGGTGGCTGGCCTTGACCCGTACGAGGACCTGGCGCTCGAACGAATCCTCGCCCTCGTAGTCGACCTTGACGCCGGTGCAGGTCTCGAACGGCCGGTACGAGTTCTCCTGAGCGGTGTCCTCCGGCGCGACGATACCCGTGTAGATCTTGACCGTTTTCCCGGTCAGGTCGCCGAACTTCTTGTACGGCGTACAGTCAAAGGCCGCCGCCGAGGCGGCCGGTGGTGTGGTGTGGTCTTCGGTGGCGTCGCCGCAGGCCGTCAGGCCGAGAACCAGGCCGGCGCTGACCGCGCCGGCCAGCGCCGCGCTGGAGTGGCCGAACATATGAACCGACTCAAAACGCACGAAAGGCGCCCGGGGCCGGATCAATC
>NZ_JBFBAD010000266.1:0-3289 GCF_040682075.1 Actinoplanes sp. NPDC051411
AGCGGAGCACCCAATCATCGCTTCCAGATCGCTCTGGGCGAGAGGCGACCGCGCCGCCTAACCACCGTCATCGCCTGCGCGCCCGGTCGGCGGCAAATGAGGACGTCATACACGGTACCGTGCGGCCATGCCGAACCGTTTTTATCGCCGTCGCTGGGACGAAACCCGAGGCGACGAGTTCGACGGTTGGGGCCACTCACTCTGGTATTTCGGAGACGGACGACGAAGGCTGGCCTATCCGTCAGGTCGAGATGTACGACGCCGGCCAGGTCCTCCGTTACGGACCCGGACACGACACAGACCGCTACGGAGGTCTTGGGCAAGCCAGCCTCTACGACTCCGACGAGGACTGGAGCACCTTCGAGATCACCGTCACCGAGTTCGAACGGGTCTGGCGCTCGGACTATGCGTGACGACCCGCTTCTTGACCGGCCCACCAATCGCGGCAGATACGGGTGCCCTACGGGCGAGGTCCACGAGGCGCGCCAGCTAGGGACCGTCGGTCGCTGGCAGGGCCACGGACTGTCCTAGGCCGTGTTTCATAAGGCGCGGAGCCATTGGTTGATGACGGCGACGTTGACGGTCGCTTCGAAACGGACGGCGAGTTTGTCGTAGCGGGTGGCCATCGCTCGGTTCTGTTTCAGCTGGTTGATGCCGCATTCGACGGCGTGACGCAGCCGGTACTCGGCCGGGTCGAAGGCGGGTGGCCTGCCGCCTCGGGAACCTTTGGCCTTACGGTGAGCGTCTTGATCGGCCTTGCTCGGGATACACACCCGGATCTTGCGGCGGCGGGCGTATCCCCGGTTACCTCTGCTGGTGTAGGCCTTGTCGGCCAATACCATGTCGGGCCGCGTGCGGGGCCGGCCTCCATCGACTCGATAGACCTTGATCCGCTCCATGACCGTGATGAACTGCGGGCTGTCGCCGCGCTGGCCGGCGGTGATGACGATCGCGAGGGTTTTGCGGCCCTGTTCGCAGGCCAGATGGGTTTTGGTAGTGAACCCGCCACGGGAGCGTCCCAGCCCGTGATCATCGGGCTCGTCATGCACGCCACCAGCCGGTTCTTTCTGCAGATGGCCGTCTTTGCGAGCGCCGGCGGCGTGCTGGTGGGCCCGGCTGACGGTCGAGTCGACGCTGACCGTCCAGTCGATGCGTCCTGTGGCGTCAGCCTCGGCCTGCAGCCCGGACAGGATCGTTGCCCAGGTCCCGTCGCGTTGCCAGCGCCTGAACCAGCGGTACAACGTCTGCCACGGGGCGTATTCGCCGGGGACGTCACGCCATGGTGTCCCGGTCCGGGTCCGCCACCGGATCCCGTCGATGATGTTTCTGTTTGCCCAGGTGCGTGGCCGCCCATGACCTGTTTCCGCAGGCAGCAGCGGGCGCAGAGCAGCCCATTGCGCGTCGGTGAGGTCATGACGCCTCGCTGCCGCTACGCTCGGCACGAGGTCTCCGGTGGATGTTCGGTTTGCTTGGTCGCTAACCGATCTACCGGAGACCTCAACCTTTATCGATCACCGCCACGCCGTGACCCACCGCCAACTCAAGCCTTTACGAAACACGGCCTAGTCGTCCACGACGAGCTGACAACCGATGGTCTCCTCGATGCGACGCTGTAGCGCTTCAGTGAGATCCTCCTGGCTGCGGTCAGGCACAACTATGGCGATCCCCGGTCCTTGCGACACCTGGCAGCGCGCCGCGGGAAGAAACTCCAGCAGCAGAAACCGGACCCGGCGGACCTGCGCCTCGTCCAAGACGGCGTCGGATGTCGAAGCCCGTAAGCGGATCATGGTCTGAGATTGGCAGTAGTGCACAGCCGGCACAACTGGAGCTTGGCGGAACGGAGGCTCGCTTCGACGCTGCGTAGCCAGCGACTCGCGGGAAATCCGTGCGTCGACCGACTCCGTGCGGCAGCCTGTGCCAATGCCCGGCACACAGCCTCCGCCCACGCGCGAAGAGATAGATGAATGGTTCGCCGCGATCCTTGGCCGGTACGCGAACTCGTGACGAGGCAGACCGGTGGGCCGCCCAATGGCACGGAAGCGAGGCCGACCACCTGATCACCGATGAGGTGACCTGGTGGGCTCTCGGGCATCTCCACGGAATCGACCTGCCAGACCTCGACGGCAGACTCCTGCACGACGACGAGCAGGTGGAGCAATGCCTCGAAGAGTTTCGCCGCCGCTGCCGGGTCCTGCCGGTTCCCGACGAGGCCTGACGCAGCACGACCGCCACCGACCGAGCGTTATCAGCGGCAAATCCGGATGTACAGGTCGACCTCGCGGAAGGCGACGGTGGCTGCGAGATGGGCAGATACCTTCGACGAGTGTCTGATCACCGGAATGGACACGACGGCCGCAACGTCTCCGGATCCCGCACATCACGTGCTGCCCCGGCTGGCTGCGGACGCCGTCGGCGGCTCTGCTGGGTGGAGGATGAGGTGATGCACATGAGCCATCGAAGCGAGCCGGATCGCGAGCGCCCTACCGACGAGATGATCCGTGCTTGGCGCGAACGCATGGAGCCGCCGGAGAACGAACTCCCGGCCGGTGCCGCGTTGACGGTGCTGCTGGGCCGTACCGACGATGTCGCGGTCGGCATCACCCAGGTCGACGTGTTCACCACTGGATTCCGGTTCACCCTGGCCGTGCGTGTACGCCGGCCACTCCCGGCACTCGCCCATGGCGGCTTGCACAGGCTGGTCGGCGGCGGCTTGCGGCACGGCGTCGAAGTCCCGCTGGAACGTCTGCTGCTACTCGGCATCGAGTATGCCAACGGCGACCGCGCCTCCACCCTGCGAGATCCGCACGTTGGCCCCGGTGACTCCGACGGCCGGCTCGTCCTGCGCCAAGGCGGCGGTGGAGGCAGCGACCGCACGGTGGATCACACGTTCTGGGTGTCCCCGCTACCGCCGGATGGGCCGGTGACGTTCGTGATGGCCTGGCCGGCGTTCGGTGTGACCGAGTCTCGCGCGGTCATCGACAGCGCCCCTATCCGGGCAGCTGCTGGACGGGCGGTGGCGCTGTGGCCACTTCAGCCGGTGCCTGAGCCCGAACCTCCGGCCGAACTGCCACGGCCAGCGACCGGCTGGTTCGCGTACGGGTAATCCCTCCGAGCACCACAATGCCGACGAGGCGCCCACGATCAGTCGGCGCCGGGTGATCAAAATCCTCATCAAGCGACGACGCCCGCGGACAGCGGCTACTTGTTTCATTGATCTACGACCGCAGCCCGGCCAGGCTGGGTCGAGGTGACCGGTGGGTTCGCTCTCACGGCGGCTGCCCACCGCAGT
>NZ_JBFBAD010000267.1:0-3279 GCF_040682075.1 Actinoplanes sp. NPDC051411
TTGCCCCTCGGGGCGGGGGGGTGGGGGCCGCCCGCCGCCCCCGCCCCCCCCCGCCCCCCGGTGGCGGCCCCCCCGCCGCGGCACGTCGAGGAGAACCTCCGGTCGACCCGTACTGCTCGTCGACGCACGGAGGGGACGGATCGGGGTTACACGGCGATGCCGGCGCGGAAGTACTTGTTCCCGGCGACGCACCAATGGTCTTGATGTTGAAAGCCTTGTGGAGCAGCTCAGCGTCGCCGTCGCTGACGCCGGCCAGCGCGGTTAGCGGAGCGTTCACCAGCTCGGCAAGGCTGCTGGACTCGTAGGCCTTGTCCAGGACAGCATCGAGGTTCGCGGGCAGCCTGCTGTCAGCCCTCTGACCCACGCCGTACGCCGCGACCCGAAAGACGGCATCATCGTCGCCGAGATCGACAGACGATGGACCGCCCCATATGCGGCAGATCCGTGCACGTGATCATGAAAACGAAGTGCGCGACCGTCCTAGTCATCCTCGACGAGCTGACAACCGATGATCTCTTCGATGCGACGCTGTAGCGCCTCCGTGAGATCTTCCCGGTTGCGGTCGGACACAACGATGGCGATCCCTGGTCCTTGCGACACCTGGCAGCGCACTGCGGGAAGAAACTCCAGCAGCAAGAACCGAACCCGGCGGACCTGCGACGCGTCGAGCACGGCGTCGGACGTCTTAGCTCTTAGCCGGATCATGGTCGGAGGCTGGCAGCAATGTACTGCCGGCGCAACTGAGCTCGCCGAGATCAACACCGGCGTCGTGCGAGTCCGCTCCTGGACGGTCTCGTGTGCGTTGGGTTCAGGGTGTTCGATCGTGGTCGAGGACGGCGGATCGGAAGCGCCATAGGAGCAGTAGGTCATATGCCGCCTTGGCTGATCCGGCGAGCACGAGTGGTGCGGCGAGGCTGCCGTTGGCGAGCAGCCAGCCGGCGAGCACGGGCGTCACGGCTGCCGCCAGGCTGCGGGGCACGTTGGTGACGCTCGCCGCAGCCGCCCGCTCTTCGGGGAGTACCACGGCCATGACGAGAGTTTGGCGGGCGGGCACGTCCATTTGAGACAGGAGCGATCGCAGCAGCAGGAACCCGATGGCGACCACGGGATGGGGCACGAGCGCGGCGATGATGAGGAAGCCGTTGGCCGGGAGATGGGTGAAGACCATGGTGCGGACCAGTCCGATGCGCCTGGCCAGGCGAGGCGCGAGAAACTGCGAGAACGCGGCCAGGGTCCCGGCGCAGAAGAACACGGTGGCGGTCGATGCGGTCGAGAGATCGAACTTGAGGTGGAGCCAGACGACGAGCAGCGACTGGATGACGAGGCCACCGCCGGCGGCGTCGAGGCTGAACAGGGCGGCGAGCTGAACGACGACAGTCCGTGAGCGTTCGAGGGGTTTGGTGGGCGTGGACAGTCGCGGCTCGTCGCGGGGAAGACCTCGGTAGACCAGAGCGGCGATCGCGGCGACCGCGACGTAGAGCAGAAAGCCGATGCGACCGGTGATGGCGCCGGATGCGAGCGCGCCGAGCGCGCCAGCGAGGTTCCCGCCGACGTTGTAGAAGGCGTACAGACGGGTGCGGGCGGTGCCGGTGGCGTGACCCGCGAGGAATGCCTGTTCGGTGGGGAGGAACACGCTGACGTCGCCAGCGGACGGGTTGAGGGTGCCGACAACGGCGACCGCGAGGAGGGGGATGAATGCGGTGACCGCGAAGAAGCCCAGCCCGGTCGCGACCATGAGAGCGCTGGCGCCGAGCAGGACGGTGCGGAAGCCGAGCCGCACGCCGGTGAGACCGACGAGGAGCGTCAGCGCGGCCGAGCCGATCAGGGTGCCGGTGACGATGACGCCGACCTGCAGCGGCGTGAATCCGATCGCCACGAGATGGTGGGCGAGCAGGACGCTCACAAACCCGTCGGCAAAGCCGCGCAAGGTCCGGACGAGCACCACGCGGCTAGCGTCGGAATGCATGCCTCACCCGGTTGGGCAGCCCACGCCGAGTACGCCCGCTGGCCTCCCAGTCCGCTTCATGATCATGTGCCGCATCCTCTCACGCCCCTCGTCCGCCGGCTGACGGCAGCGGGCGCGATGCGGCGCATGGACGAAGCGACGTGTCAGGGCCCCGTCGCGCGTGGCCGGCGCGATTAACATAACGTCCCGCGCGTACACCGCCGGCGATGCTGCGACGCCGTCGCCGCCAAAGGCGTTGGAGCAAGCGTGCTCATCGGCAGAAGCGGACGCCGGACAGCCTGGCGGTCAGTCACGCAGGGTCAGCTCCTCATCCGGCCGCGCGCACCGTCGGCGGCAGACCGGATTGCAGGAATATCACGTCAATGCGGAAATCTTGGACCACCGTCGGCCTCGCGTCGTCTGGCGCGGTCGCGGTGGCGACCGAACGGGCGCGACGACCGCAGGCAAGCTCCTGCTCGACGCGTCGGGCAGCGCGGCCGGCACCTTCGTGTGGCCCTGACCGTCGGCGCGTCCGGAACCACGATCCCGCGGCCCGGACGGCCGCAGGAACCGGACTGCTGGCCTGGGCATCGTCCGTACTTCGCGAAGGTCGTAACCGCAGCCGGCCATCCGCGTTCGACCCGGTGGCCCACAATCGCCGTAACCGGGTCGGACGCGGCTTCTGCCGGCGTGACCACTGGCGCGGAGCGGCTACCCGTCACGACACGCTGGGTGCCCATTTCTTGCTTCGCGCCGCACCCGACCGCCGGGTCTAGGAGGCGGGACCTAATGGGAGGATCAGGCGCATTTCGGTGCCGGCGGGGGTCGGGGAGGCCAGGACCCGGCCGGCGTGGGTGTCGGCTATCTGGCGGACTATCGACAGGCCGAGGCCGGAGCCGGGTTTTGAGCGGGCAGCCGGGGAACGATAGAAGCGGTCGAAGATGTGGGGGAGGTCGTCGGGGGGAATGCCGGGGCCCTCGTCGGCGACGCTTACCGCTGCCTCTTGGTCGTCGGCGGTGACGGTGACGGTGACTACGCCGTTGGGTGGGCTCCACTTCACCGCGTTGTCTACCAGGTTGCCGATTGCTCGCTCGATCGCGTCGGGGTCGGCGTGTACGAAGCACTCGTCGAGGTGGGTCTCGAAGCGGGTACGTGGCGCACGCTTGGCGGCCCGCTCGAGTACGGCGTCGGCCAGCAGGTCCAGGCGTACGTCCTCGCGGTGGGTCTCGGCCTGGCCGTAGCGGGCCAGGTCTACCAGGTCGTTGATCAGGGCGCGAAGTTCGCCGCTCTTCTCCCGGGCCGAGCCGACCAGCGCCGGCGCCTGGGGGTCGGCC
>NZ_JBFBAD010000268.1:0-3228 GCF_040682075.1 Actinoplanes sp. NPDC051411
GCCTTGACGGCAGCCGCGCTCGACGTGCATCCGGTGGTCGCCGCCGCGGCGCTGGTCGCGGCCCTCGGGGCGACCGGTTTTCTCGTACGCGGGCGGGCCCGTCGCCGGCCCGACCTCGCGAACTCCCTGCTCCAGTCGATGAACGAAGCGGTCATGGTGCTCGACGCCAACTACCGCGTGATCGACGTCAACCGGCGCTGGCGCGAGCTCACCGGGCACGGGGCCGACGAGCCGATCCGCTTCGACCCGCCGCCGATGCCCCCGGCGTCCGGCGGCGACTGGCTCCTCCCCCGGGCCGACGGCACCGAGGTGCCGGTGCTGGCCACGCTGGCCCCGATCGCCGGCGCGAACGGTGAGACGCGCGGCTACGTCGCCACGTACGTCGACATCGCCGACCGCAAGCGGGCCGAGGAGGCCCTGGCCGAGCGGGCCGACGAGCTGGAACGCGGCAACGCCCGGCTGGCCGCCGCGCTGGCCTTCAAGAACGACCTGACCTCGAGGCTGACCCACGACGTGGCCCAGCCGGTCAGCTCGATCGCCAGCCTCTCCGAACTGCTCTGCGCCGACTGGGCCGACCTGCCGGACGACATCCGGTTCGAGCTCGCCTCGAAGATCGACAAGAACACGCACCGGCTGATCAAGATGATGAGCGACCTGCAGCTGCTGTTCCGGCTGGATCCGGCGGCGATGAGCGCGCGGCGCTCCCCGGTGCCCCTGACTCTGGACCCGGTGGACGGTGTCGAGATCGACATCGACGAGAACCTGTCGGTCCTGGCCGATCGTGAACACGTGACCGCGGTGCTGCACAACCTGGTGAAGAACGCGCTGGAGCACGGCGAACCGCCGGTCGTCGTCACCGCCGCCCGCCGGGGCGAAACCGTCGTACTGACCGTGCAGGACAACGGTCCCGGGATTCCCGAGGAGTCGCTGCCCAACCTGTTCGGGCGGTTCACGCGCGGGCCCGGGCTGGGTCTGTTCATCGTGCGGCACCTGGTCGAGGCGAACGGCGGGAGCGTGCGCTACGAACAGGTGCGACCACGGGGCGCGCGGGTGGTCGTGACATGGGAAGCGGCCCCGGTCTAGGACCGGGACCGCTTGCTGTCGCCTTCCGGGGTCACATGTCCAGGGCGCTCCCGCGCTCCTCTTCGTTGATCATGCCGTCGCCCCAGGTGTCCCGGCGCGGGGTGCGGCCGCCCATCCGGGCCGACCCGGCCGCGCCACCGCTGAGCGGGGCCGCCTTCGCGATCCGCCGGCCGGGCGCCAGTACGTCGTCGAGGTCGTGCCAGCTGCTGATGCCGGGCGCGCTGGTGATGTCGACGTTCGTGCCCATGTCGGCCTCGGTCAGCCCGTGGTAGGGCAGGTCCGCGTCGCTGCCGTTGCTGCGCTCGGCGGCACCGGTGCCCCAGCCGGCGCCCGGCTTCGGGCGGTTGCGGATGCGGGCCGCCACCGAGGCCGGATTGGCGATCAACTTCGAGCTGGCGCCGCCCGGGAAGTCACCGAGCACGCCGCTCTCGACCAGGTTCTTGAAGGTGGACAGGTCGCTCTTGAGCCGCCGGGTGAGCGACGCCTGGCCGTGCCGGTCGCTGGGCGTGAGGAAGGCGATGTCCGCCTCCAGCTGGGCGACGATCTGGGTCTTCGTCTCGCCCATCGGCCGCAGCGTGATGGTCTCGGCGAGCAGCGGCCCCTCGGTCGTCGACCAGGAGACCCGCTCGTCGAGCGAACGCTCGGTGATCTGGGCGTCGAACTCGCGGCGATTGCCGTCGACGTCCATGATCCAGTGGGTCTGGTCGTGTCCGATCGGGGTCACCCGCTGGACCCCGCTCATGAACCGCGGATAGTTCTCGAACGCGGCCAGCTGCTCGTACACCGTGTGCAGCGGTGCACTCACCTCGATGGCCTGCTGAACCATACTCATCGCATCTCTCCCATACCTGACACGTTTTTCCGGCATGATCGAGCGTACGGAGGCGACTACTGTCCGCGTCCGCGTTTCGTGATACCCGGCCGTCAGACTCGGCGCAGGTACTGGTAGCGGCCCACCTCGGCGGCATATCGGGCATCACTCGCGGCGACCAGCGTCACCCCGGCCGAGCGCAGCATCGCCAGCAGGCGGGCCGACGGGCTGCGCCAGGCCTCACTGACCTCGACCACGGTGCCGGTCTGCCGGCAGGCGGCGGTGAGCGCGCTCAGCATGTCCGGCGTGACCACGGCGTCGTCCAGTCCGACCTGGGCGAGCAGGCTCAGCGGGCGGGCCAGCTGGGTGGGCGCGTAGCGCGAGGCGCGCTCCAGGCCGCGTACGGTCGCCTCGATCAGCGTCTCGGCGACCCGCTCCGGGGTGAGCTCGGCCGTGCCGAGCAGCGCGCGGACGTCGCGCGGGCCGACCGGTCCGCCGGCCAGCGGCAGGCGGGAGACCGCGACCGAGACCGCCTCCAGCGGAGCCAGGTCGGCCGGCCAGGCCAGCCAGCCGTCCGGCTGCACGACCTCGACCTCGGCGGCGACGCGCAGGGTCATCTCGGTGCGGCGCCGGGCCCGGCGCACGGCGTCGGCGTACGCGCCGAGCCACGCGGTGTCCGGTCCGACCTGATCGGCGAAGGTGACCGCGGTGAGACCGGCCTGGTCGGCGGCCGAGACGACCACGCCGACGCTGTCGCGCCCGGCCGAGAAGCCGGTGTGCACGTGGGCGTCCACCGTCAGGTCGAGGCCGTCGTCGACGGCGCTCATCAGGCCGCCGCCGATGCCCGTGTCCCGCTCTGCGCTCAAGTTCGCTCCCCAGCTCTGCCTTTGCGTGGTCTGGGAAAGAATGCGGGAGCGGTGTTGTCAGGCTCGGTCCGGCGGTGGTGCAGTTCGGTTCTGGTCGTCAAACACGATGCCCCGGCGCTCTACGCGCCGGGGCGGTCGTCGCTCATTCGGATTCCTCCGGAGATCGCAGCATCTTGGTGACGGCCTGGACAGCGTCCTCGGTCGGCGAGGCGGCCTCGCGGTTGGCGGCCTGCAGCTCGCGGTAGACCTCCTCGCGGTGCACCTGCACGTCGCGCGGCGCCTGAATGCCCAGCCGGATGACGTCACCCCGGGCCTCGAGCACCGTGATGATGACGTTGTCGCCGATCATCACGCTCTCACCGGCCCGCCGGGTCAGCACAAGCATCGGCCGTGCCCTCCTGCATCCCTGTTAAGGCAGAGGCGCGGTCGGGCGGCACGGCAGACACCACCGAGAGAGACGGGGACGAT
>NZ_JBFBAD010000269.1:0-3218 GCF_040682075.1 Actinoplanes sp. NPDC051411
GACCGGCTGCGGCAACTCCACACTGTCGAAGAAATACGTGCCACCCACCACCCCGGCACCCAACAAGATGACCACCACCGCCGCGGCCGCGGTCAAAATGTTGGTCCGCCGACGCCGCTTGGCCGCCTTCGACTTGTCCTTCTTGCCGCCGCGGCCACCCGAGCCGAGCGCACCGTCGTCACCGGTGCCGGGCGGCATCCCCGGCCCGCCACCGCCGGGCCGCACCGCCGCGCGAGCCACCGCGGCCCGGCCGCCGGCGCCGGCGCCCACCGAGGCGCTGCCCACTGAGGCCCGGCCACCCGGCCGAGCCGAGCCAACCGCGGCGCCACCCACCGCGGCACCACCGACCGCGGCACCACCGACTGGGGCGCCACCCACGGCGGCCCGGCCACCCGGCCGAGCCGTTCCGACTGATGCACTACCGGCCGCACCACCCGCGGCGGCGCGCCCCGATCCCCGACGGTATGCGTCGGGTGCGGAACGCGGCTCGTCCGAATATCGGGCGGGGGCGTCGTCAGGCGCGGAGCCGGGCGCACCGGGCACCCGGGCCCGGGCACGCGCAGACTGCGGATCGCCGTACGAGTTCATTCGGTCACACCTCGGTCGCGATGGCGCATGACGACAGAGCCCTGGAGGGGCCCCCGCCGACGGCGTCACAAGCGGACATTCGGGGCTGCATCCGCGCAGCCGCCCGGTCGGATGTCAGAAATGACCGAGTCCTGCGCTGGCTGCGCGAGTCGGTCGGGGTCGAGTGCACAGTAGTCGGACGAAGCCGCTTCATCCGCGGCCCTCCCGGCGTTGCGACGACGACCCGGTCTCGCGGTGGCGGCCCGCGGCAGCCGCGGCAAGTGCCTCGGCCTGGTCAAGTTCGTCGGCAGTGAGCGCGTCCCGACCGAGCACGAACTGCTCGATCAAGTGATTCCACGCGCAGGTCTGGCACACCTCGACGACGAAGACCTGAAGCTCACGCAGCGTCATCGCCAGCACGGAAAGCTCGGCCAGCTTGCGAGCCTGTCCAGCGGACTGCTTGAGCTCATCGCCGTAGATGTAATGCACCAGGGTCAGATTGTCGCGGCGGCAGATCGGACAGCGCTCGTCGGTCGGCTCGCCATGGAAGTGAGCAGCACTTTTCAGGTAAGGCGAGGCGTCACAGACCTCGAGCGTCCCGATCCGGCCGCTGTGCACGTCACGCAGGACTGACCGCCTCTGTAGCGAGTAGTCGACGACCTGCCGCTGCGTGCGCATGGCGAAGAGAGTACGCGGTCGTCGCCCCCGCGGCGACAGCCATCACTCAGCGTGGCGCGGTCGTCGCCGAGCCATGAATTTCTTGCACCTTGGGCCGGGCCGATCTACGGTTGCGATGTATCGGCCCGATACATCGCTGCCCTACCGGGTGGCCCCAGCCTGACGAGTGGAGCGGAGGAGGTTGCCGATGCTGGAGTTGGCGATCCTCGGCCTGCTGCAGGAAACGCCCATGCACGGTTACGAGCTGCGCAAAGAGCTCGCCACCAAGCTCGGGACGATCCGCGCCGCGATCAGCTACGGCACGCTTTACCCGACCCTCAAGCGCCTGCAGACCGCCGGTTGGATCACCGAGACCGAAGCCGATCAGACGATCGTGCCTCCGATGACCAGCAAGCGCGGCCGGGTTGTCTACAAGATCACTGCCGAGGGCAAGGAGCGGTTTGCCGACCTCCTCGCCCAGGCAGGTCCCGAGACCTATGACGACGCCGGCTTCGGCGTGCACTTCGCCTTCTTCGCCCGCACCGACCGGGCCACCCGGCTCCGCATCCTCGAGGGGCGCCGCCGGCGCATCGAGGAGCGCCGCGAGGGCCTGCGCGACGTGCTGTCGCGCGCCACCGGCCGGCTCGACGCCTACACGCTCGAACTGCAGCGCCACGGCCTGGAGGCCTGCGAGCGCGAGGTCCGCTGGCTGGAGGAGCTCATCACCAACGAGCGCTCCGGTCGCGCCCCGTCCGGCGCCGCCGATTCCCATGATCTCCCCGCCGATCCGGCTGGGGACGCATCCCCCGTTTTCCCGCGTCCACATCAGGACCGGCCGTGATGAACAAGGAGGCAAACGCGATGGGTTCCGTACGCGTCGCCATCGTCGGTGTGGGTAACTGCGCCTCGTCCCTGATCCAGGGCGTGGAGTACTACAAGGACGCCGACCCGAACGACCGCGTTCCGGGTCTCATGCACGTGACCTTCGGCGACTACCACGTCTCGGACGTGAAGTTCGTCGCGGCGTTCGACGTAGACGCCAAGAAGGTCGGCATGGACCTGGCCGAGGCGATCGTCGCCAGCGAGAACAACACGATCAAGCTGACCGACGTGGCCCCGACCGGTGTCACCGTCCAGCGTGGACCGACCTTCGACGGCCTCGGCATCTACTACCGCGAGATGGTCGAGGAGTCGCCGGCCGAGCCGGTCGACGTGGTTCAGGTGCTGCGCGACGCCGAGGTCGACGTCGTCGTCTCCTACCTGCCGGTCGGTTCCGAGCAGGCCGACAAGTTCTACGCCCAGGCCGCGATCGACGCCGGCTGCGCCTTCGTCAACGCGCTGCCGGTCTTCATCGCCTCCAATCCGGAGTGGGCGCAGAAGTTCACCGACGCCGGCCTGCCGATCGTCGGCGACGACATCAAGAGCCAGGTGGGCGCCACGATCGTGCACCGCGCCCTGGCCAAGCTGTTCGAAGACCGTGGCGTCGAGCTGCTGCGCACCTACCAGCTCAACTTCGGCGGCAACATGGACTTCATGAACATGCTGGAGCGCAACCGCCTGGTCTCGAAGAAGATCTCGAAGACCCAGTCGGTCACGAGCCAGATCCCGCACGAGATGATCAAGAGTGACGTGCACATCGGCCCGTCCGACCACGTGCCGTGGCTCGACGACCGCAAGTGGGCCTACATCCGGCTGGAAGGCCGTTCGTTCGGCGACACCCCGCTCAACGCCGAGCTCAAGCTCGAGGTGTGGGACTCCCCCAACTCGGCCGGCGTGATCATCGACGCGGTCCGCGCCGCGAAGATCGCCAAGGACCGCGGCATCGGCGGCCCGATCCTCTCGGCGTCGTCCTACTTCATGAAGTCCCCGCCGGTCCAGTACAACGACCACGACGCCAAGGAGGCCGTGGAGGCCTTCATCCGCGGCGACGTGGAGCGCTGACCAGCAACCAGTAACTGGAAAGACCAGCGGCGGGCCCGGACCGATGTCCGGGC
>NZ_JBFBAD010000270.1:0-2907 GCF_040682075.1 Actinoplanes sp. NPDC051411
CTATTGGGGGGGTTCCCCGCGGGGCGTCAGGCACTTACCCCGGCGGGGGGGGCCGGCGCCGCCCCGGGCCGCGCTGGATTGGCCGAACATATGAACCGACTCTAAACGCACGAAAGCCGCCCGGGGCCGGATCAATCGATCCGGTCCCGGGCGGCCCGGTAACCGTGTCAGCCGGAGATCGCCAGGTAGCGGTACCCCAGGCGGGTCATGCGCTCGGCGTCGAGCGCGTGCCGGCCGTCGAGCAGGATCGGCGTGCGCATCAGGCCGACGAACTTCGACCAGTCCATCTCCAGATATTGCGCCCACTTGGTGACCAGCACGACCGCGTCGCAGTCGTCGAACAGGCCGTCGATCGTCTCGGTGAGATGGGGAGCGAGCTCCGGGTATTCCCGGCGGAAACGCTCACCGGCGATCGGGTCGTGCAGCCGCACCCGCGCGCCCCGGGCGATCAGCAGCTTCGCGATGTCGACCGTCGGCGAGTCACGCAGGTCGTCGGTGTTCGGCTTGAAGGCCAGGCCGAGCAGGCCGATGCGCCGGCCCTTGAGGATGCGCAGCTCGTCCTGCAGCCGCTCGACCGCGATCACCCGCTGCCGCTCGTTGACGTCGCGGGCCGCGCGGACGATCGGCATCTCGTAGTTGTATTCGCCGGCGGTGGCGATCAGGGCCTTGGTGTCCTTGCCGAAGCAGGAACCGCCCCAGCCGACGCCCGGCTCCAGGAAGCGCGAGCCGATCCGGTCGTCGAGGCCGATGCCCCGGGCCACCTCGGTGATGTCGGCGCCGACCTTGCCCGCCAGCTGGCCGATCTCGTTGACGTAGCTGATCTTCAGGGCGAGGAACGCGTTGGCCGCGTACTTGATCAGCTCGGCCGAGGCCAGGTCGGTGGAGACCAGCGGGACGGCCGCCATGTCGTCCGGGCGGGGCAGGAAACCGGGCGCGGTGAACGTCTGGTTGATGATCGGGCGGTAGAGCTGGTTGAGGACCTCGAGACTGCGCGGGTTGTCCGAGCCGATCACGATCCGGTCGGGGTAGAGCGTGTCGTGGATCGCATTGCCCTCGCGCAGGAACTCCGGATTGGACGCGACCGCGAATTCACAACCCTCGCGACGGTCCTCGCACTGCGCGAAGGAGTCGCGCAGAATCGCGTCGACCCAGTTACCGCTGCCGATGGGAACGGTCGACTTGTTGACCACCACGGTGAACGTGTGATCGAGATGCTGGGCCACGGTCTCGGCGGCAGTGCGGAGATAACGCAGGTCGGGGCTGCCGTCCGGGGAAGACGGCGTCTGCACGGCGACGAACACCACATCGGCGCCCGGCACGCCCTCGGCGAAACTGGTGGTGAAATTCAGTTTTGGCGCCGCCTCGGACAGCAGGTCCTCCATGCCGGGCTCGTAGATCGGGCAACGCCCGGCCCGAAGCATGTCGACCTTGTTCTGATCGATTTCGACGCAGGTCACGTCGTGTCCCAGGAAGGCGAGACTGACCCCGGTGGTCAGACCGACATATCCGGTGCCGACAACGCAAACCTTCATGTATCCGCTCCTCTGCGCGCCTGTGGGCGTCCGGCCCGGCCGCCGGTCGTCAGGGGGGACCGCAGGCACTCGCGTCGCTCCTGTAAACAACGGCAGATGATACACATTGCCGGCAGCGTGGCCCGGCGCCGAAAAGCGCGTGACCATCCAAACTACGCGGCGTAAACGAGTCACCCGGGGCATTCGCATCATTCACCGGGGTCGCCGATCACTTTCCCCGGATTGAAAAGATTTATCGGGTCGAGCGTCGCTTTGACGGCCCGTTGCAAGGCCAGCACCGACGGCGACAATTCCCGGTGCATTCCGCCGCGTTTGAGCAGCCCTACGCCGTGTTCGCCGGTCACCGTGCCGCCGGCCGCGATCGCCGCGCCGAGGATCTCCTCGAACGCCGCCTGGGCCGCCTCCCGGGCCGCGTCGTCGCCGGCCGGCACCATGATCAGCGGGTGCAGGTTGCCGTCCCCGGCGTGCGCGATCGACGCGATCCGGACATCGTGCCGCTCACCGATCTCGCCGATCAGGGTCAGCATCCCGGGCACCGCCGAGCGCGGCACGCACACGTCCTCGGTCAGCACCGGGGAGAGCCGCTCCAGCGCCGGGTAGGCCAGGCGGCGGGCCGCGAACAGGGCCTCGGCCTCGAACTCGTCGGTCGACTGCTCGGCCCAGATCGCACCCGCGGACCGGAACGCCCCGGCCACCGCGGCGGCCTCCTCGTCGCCCGCGGCACCCGGGCTGTCGATCTGGGCGAGCAGCAGCGCCTCGGCGTCGACCTCGAGGCCCAGATGCTTCCAGTCCTCGACCGCCCGCAGCGTCATCCGGTCGAGAAGCTCCAGCGCGGCCGGGAGGAGACCGCGGCGGGTGGTCTCGGCCACCGCCCGGCCGGCGGCCACGACGTCGGCGAAGGCCCCCACGACCGTACGCGGTGGCTCGCGCCGCGCCGGGCGCAGGCGCAGCGTGACCTCCGTGATCACACCGAGTGTTCCCTCCGAGCCTACGAAGAGTGCCGTCAGGTCGTATCCGGCGACACCCTTCGTGGTGTTGTGCCCGAGTCGCACCGCCGTGCCGTACTCGCCCGCCGGGCCGCCGACGACCGCCTCCAGCGCCAGCACGTAATCGCGGGTCACGCCGTACTTCAGGCAGCAGAGCCCGCCGGCGTTGGTCGCCACGTTGCCGCCGATCGTCGACCAGGGCGCGCTGGCCGGATCCGGCGGGTACCACAGGCCGTGCTCGGCGACCGCCGCCTTCAGATCGTCGTTGACCACGCCCGGCTGCACTACCGCGACCATGTTGGCGCGCGGGGTGTCGACGATGCTGCCGCCGGCGTGCTCGCCGTCCCGGTCGTTCGGCATGGTGATGACTCCTGAGTCAGAAGGCGACA
>NZ_JBFBAD010000271.1:0-2905 GCF_040682075.1 Actinoplanes sp. NPDC051411
AATGACCGGCCCCGTAAGATCCATAATTGGAAGAAGCCCTCCGAGATATTCGCCGAACTCGTAGAGGTAAATGCTTCGACTGTCTGAATCTGCCGTGCTGTACCGGGTATCGGGCACGCCAGTGGGTAGGAATCTGAAACTGGCCCGCCGACCGGCCACAGAGGCGGAACTGGAAGCCGACCCCACGGACAAGATCAAAACGCTGGCGGAGACCCGCGGCGAAGGTGGCTACACGATCGTGGCGCCATCACACGGGAGCGTGCATGAGTCACGGCGCCCGTGGGCGGCAATCGGAGCCGCCTCCCCGGCCCGGATTGCGACAATCACGGCTGCCGAACGCAGGGCGCTAATGGCAGTGGTACGGGCTTTGGACGGCATGCCCGCACCTTCCAATCGACCGGTAGCCCGAACGTATACGGCGGCACCTGGCGGCATGGAGGTGTCGCCGGGAGATGACTTCGAGCGGCGCACCGACTGGGCGGAGATCCTCGTTCCGGCCGGCTGGACCTTGGTTCATCAGGTCGGAACGACGCGGTACTGGCGCCGACCGGGCAAGCGAATCGGGATTTCGGCGACCACGGGCCGTGCTAGCGACCGTGACCGCTTGTTTGTCTTTAGCACGAGCACGCCGTTTGAGGCGGAGACGCCGGCGACGAAACTGCACGCCTACGCCGTGCTGCACTATCGAGGCGATCACTCAGCGGCGGCCCGTGCTTTGCGCCACGCTGGGTTTGGCAACGGGCGCTCATCGGCCGGTTCGCCGCTGCCCCCCGGTTCCGAGGTCGCAGAGGGGGCCCCCACGGCCGGTTCTGGCACCGGACCCGCACGAGCCTCGGTCGGCCGGGAGCCGCTGCACCCGGCCGCGGCATGGGGTCCTACAGAGGACGGTTTGGCGCGGGCTCTGGTGGCTCGGCACGGGCACGAACTGCGCTACGTTCCGCAACGAGGCCGCTGGCTGATCTGGGATGGCTGCCGGTGGGCCTGGGACCACGCGGAGCGTCACCGAGAGCTCGTCCGTGGGCTCGCCCGGGAATTGCCCTACTCGGGAGCGTGGCGGCGTTTCAAGCGCCAGGCGCTATCGGCGAGTGGGGTCTCCGGCGTCATCAGGTTGGCCCGTTCGGACCCTGCGGTCACGGTGGCGATGACGGAGTTGGACGCCCGCCCGTACGAGCTGAACACGCCCGGTGGTGTCGCGGACCTACGCACGGGTGAGATGCGACCCTGTGATCCGCGGCTTTTGCACACTCGATGCACGGCGGCGGCGCCCGACTTCGGGCGCCGGTCAGAGGTCTTCGACCGCTTCCTGCTGGACACCTTCGGCGACGACGCCGACCTGGCTCGATTCGTGCAACGACTGCTCGGCGTATCTGCAGTCGGCCAGGTACTCGAGCAGGTGTTGCCCTTGGCGATAGGGCCGGGGGCAAACGGGAAGTCCACGTTGCTGGAAGCTGCGATGCACGCGTTGGGCCGGGACGATGGCGGCTATGCGGTGGCTGCACCGGCCGAGATGCTGATGGTGCGGCAGCACGCGGAACACCCGGCCGAGCTGGCGCAGCTGGCAGGGGCGCGGCTGGTGGTCTGCGCGGAGCTCGACGAAGGGCAGCGTTTCGCTGAGGCGCGGGTGAAGTTGCTGACCGGCCGAGACTCGATCAACGCCCGGTTCATGCGCCATGACCCGTTCACTTTTGTGCCGAGCCACACCCTGTGGATCCTGGCGAATCATTTGCCGGCTGCTCGGTCGGGCGGGCCCGCGTTCTGGCGGCGTATCAGGGTCTTGCCGTTTACGCGGGTGGTGCCTGCGGATCGGCAGGACCGGCGGCTGGGTGAGCGGCTGGCGGACGATGCGGCCGCGGTGTTGGCCTGGATCGTTGCGGGAGCTGCGATGTACCACCGTGACGGCCTACGTGAGCCAGACGTGGTGACATCGGCTACTCGCGAGTACGCGCGCGACAACGACTCTGTCGGCCGGTTCGTCGAGGAACAATGCCTTCGGGCTGGTACCGAAAAGGTGCGTACCACCATCACGGCGCTTCGCGAGGCGTATGAGTGGTGGTGCGAGCAGGTCGGCGAGCGGCCGGTAAACCCCAAGCGGTTGACTCAGGAGCTGCGTAGCCGTTTCGGGGTGGGAGAGGCTCGCGGCACGAAAGGGCGGCGTTACTACACCGGACTCGCGCTCGCTGAATTCGGCGCCGGTCAGGGCGATTTGTTCGATTCCGCCGGCGGCTCTCTCGGCCCTGGGTGACAGGAGTGACAGGAGTTCCTGTTGTTGGCTTTACGCGCGCGTGCGCGCGTACATGGTGCGCGCGGGTTGGCGATGAACCGGGAAAGTCGGCTTCTGCTGTCACCTGTCACCCTCTTCTGCTCCGGGGTGGCCGAGCCCGGGTGCGGTACCTCGGCTGGGCGCGTTGCATGGGGCAGCCGGCGGGACGGGTCTCAGGCCTGAACGGGAACTCTTGTGTCCTTATGTTCGGGACGTGGTTCGTCGGGCGTGGCGGGAGGACCGTGTATCGCTCTTTTGTTCGGCATCGTGCATCACCGGCTGAGCGGGGTCGGGTCATGCGGCAGGAAGACGAGATGGACAGCAAACGCAGCAGCACTCAGATCGTGCAGGTTCGATCATGTCAGGTGCGGCTCGCGTCGATGGAGGCTCCAGCATCGCCTCTGCCGAGCTGCGGCGTGGTCGATGCTAAGACGAGCAGACCCAGCTGATGAGGAACGTCCGGGCGGTGGTCTGTGGTGGAGTTGTGGCGGCTTCTGGTGTCGGCCATCAATCGACGCCTGACGGTCAGATCAGACGAGACAGCGGTTTACCTGTCAGCGCTCACGGAATTCTCCGGGGTCTGGCTCAGGTAATTCCCCAGGTGGTGGCCCTCGGGGTGTAGTTCTATCTGGTGGTTGTGGTGGT
>NZ_JBFBAD010000272.1:0-2809 GCF_040682075.1 Actinoplanes sp. NPDC051411
GCCCCCCCTTTTGCGCGGGGGGGGGCGCGTTACCACAAACCCCGCGCCGCCCCAACCCGCCCCCACAGCCCCCCCCCCCGCGGCGCGCCGCCCCCCCCCCCCCCCCCAACCCCCGGTGGTTCCTCGCCGACCGGCGATTCCGCTTCCGGCGGTACGCCCGGGGAGCGTCAGCCGTAACGTTCCTCGTGGCTCTGGCGCGGGCCGCACACCGACGCGCGGCTGCACGAGCAACGCGAGCCGTCGGTGTCGAGCCGGACGACGACCGCGTCGTTGGGCACGCTGTGCGCGACGACCCGGCCGTCGCCCTCGGGCGTGGTGACCCGGGAGCCGACCGCCGGGGCCGAAGCCTGGAATTTCTGATAGAGCGGGTGTTCGTATTTGAGGCAGCACATGAGCCGGCCGCAGGCGCCCGAGATGCGGAGCGGGTTGAGCGGCAGGTCCTGGTCCTTGGCCATGCGGATCGTGACCGGCTCGAAGTCGGTCAGGAACGTGGCGCAGCACAGGTCGCGGCCGCACGAGCCGATGCCGCCCTGCACCCGGGCCGAGTCGCGGGCCGAGAGCTGCCGGAGTTCGACGCGGCAGTGCAGGGTCGCGCCCAGATCGCGTACGAGAGAGCGGAAATCGACCCGGTGGGGCGCCGTGAAATAGATCGTCGTTCGGGCGCCGCCCGAACCGCCCTGCTCGAGGACGTGGTCGACGGCGACGACCTTCATCGGCAGCTCGTGCGCCTTGATCAGCTTTTTGGCGGCAACCTTGGCCTCGGCCTTGCGCTTGCGCAGCAGCTCGTCGCGGCGCAGATCGGTGTCGTCGGCGAGGCCGGCGACCTTGGGGAAGCCGTCCGTGTCCTCGTCCACCCACTGGGCGGCCCAGACGCACTCGGCCACCTCGGGTCCGTCGTCGGTCGGCACGAGCACCCGGTCGCCGACCTGGGGAGCGAAATCGCCCGGATCAAGGTAGTAAAGACGGCCGTACCGGTTGAAGCTGACCGCGCACAGCATTCCCATGCACCCCACCCTACGACGCACTCCGCGCCGCACCAAATGCCTGTTTTGGGGTACCCGCCGGGGTTGTCGGATAGATAAGACGCAACCGCCCAGATTGACCGTCGTTGGGCAGACCCGTAGACGTCGCTCACCACGGCCCACCTCGGGAGGGAACTGCCATGACGCCCGCCAGATCAATGGCCGCCAGTGTCATCGCGCTCGGATTCGCGAGCTCGCTCACCTCACCAACGCCCGCCTTCGCGGCACCCGCGCCCTGCGAACGGGCCGGCAACTTTGCCGCCCAGTCGGGTGCGGAGATGCTCCGGATCGACCGGCTCGCATGGCACAGGAGCTCTGATCCGGCGCGGCCTTCGATCAAGTCGTCGCACTCTTCCGACTCGTTGCCCACGCCGTCGGGCCGCTCCCGTGGGGAGAGCGAGTCGGTTACCGACACCGCCGACGGGCTGCTGGGCTCCGGGTCCGACCTCACCGGAGGCGACATCGGGAACAGCGGGGAGGGAGTCACCGGGTTCGTGAGCGGGACCAGCGACCTCTTGAAGTCGATCACCAACGGCGGGGTCACGGCGCCCGGCGGGGCGCTCGGCGCGGCGGGCAGCGGCGGCCAGGGCGGAGGCGGGCCGGTCCGGGAGACATCGGGCGGCTCCTCGTCCTCGGTCGCCGGGGTCGGCCTCGGGGAGACCAAGACGGCGATGATCGCCGATGCGCGTACCAACGCGGTGGCGGTCGGCCGCATCGTCGACGGCGAGGGCGCCCTGAGCAAGCCGCTGATCCAGTCGGCGCCGCCCAATTCGGCCGACGTCGCACGGCACACGCCGTCCGGTTCGGCCGGGCCGCTCGGCTTCGGCGCCGGCGACCTGGGTGCCCACGCCCGGTGGGACGCGGCGATGGCCTGCGGGAACGCCGCCGGAGAGGCGGCGCACTCGTCGGCCTCGCTGAAGCGCGTCGACCTGCTCGGCCTGCTCCACGCCTCGAACAGCATCTCCAGCCTCAGCTCGACCTCGTTGTCCCGCGAGGGCGGCGAGCCTCGCCCGGTGGCCGCGGCCACGATCGACGCCGGCAAGCTGACCCTGGCCGACGGCAAGATCAAGCTTCAGGTGCTCGAGCCGCCGGTCCTGACCGCGAGCATGGGCGCCACCACCGGCGGCCAGGTCGCCTACCAGCCGGCCAAGGTCAAGGTCACCTGGCCGGGCGGCAAGTCCAAGACGCTGACGACCGCCGGCGACGCGGTCGACATCTCCCTCGGCACCGACGAGCACTCCTCCGAGTCCACGTCACTCGACGCACTGCCGAAGCTCAGTGGCCTGTTGCCGACCTCGGCGCTGCCCCTGCCGAGCATCCCCGGCCTGCCCTCACTCCCGACCCCGGACACCGAGTCGGCCCCGGCCGCCACCGACGGCGTCACGGTGCGGATCTCCCTGGGCGACGTGCGGCGGGCCACCAAGGCCAACGCGGTCGCGGCCAAGGCCTCCGCGGTCGAGATCGCCATCAGCGAGGGCCGAGCCGACGAGTCGGACGGCCGCGGCAAGGACGGTTACGGAGACGTAGGCTCCACGGTCGCCGCCCAGATGAGCCTCGGCCTGCTCGAGGCCGCGGTGGTCGCCCCCGAGGCCGTCCCCACCAACGGCGGTGTCGTCGGCTCGGCCGCCCTGCCGATCACCGGTCCGCAGGCCGGCCTGATCGCCGCGGGCGGCCTCGGCCTCCTGGTGGCGGGCGGCGCTGTCCTCCTGGTCGGCCGCCGTCGCCGCCGCGCTCACGCCTAAGCCACTACTGGTTCCCCCGCCGACGCGGGGCCGAGCGCGAGCTCG
>NZ_JBFBAD010000273.1:0-2656 GCF_040682075.1 Actinoplanes sp. NPDC051411
TGTCAGCGCTCACGGAATTCTCCGGGGTCTGGCTCAGGTAATTCCCCAGGTGGTGGCCCTCGGGGTGTAGTTCTATCTGGTGGTTGTGGTGGTTGTCGACCCGGCGGAGCCGGGTCGTTTGTTGGGTCGGTAGCTGGGTCCGTTCATGAAGATCTGGTGGCTGGTGTTGATGAGTCGGTCGAGGAGGGACTCGGCGACGACGGGGTTGGGGAACAGCGGATACCAGTCGGCGGGTGACCGGTTCGAGGTCGCGATCAGGGATCGGCCGTTCTGGGCGCGTTCGCTGATGACCTCATAGAGGTCGTCGGCTTGTTGGGCGGTCAGTTCGCGCATGGCGAAGTCGTCGAGGATCAGCAGGGCGGGCCGGACGAGTTCGGCGAGGCGTCGGGGCCAGGTGCGGTCGGCGTGGCCGCCGGCCAGATCGGCGAGGGCGCGGCTGGTTTTGAGGAAGCGGACGTCGGCGCCGTGGCGGACGGCGAGGTGGCCGAGGGCTTGGGCGATGTGTGTTTTGCCGACGCCGACGGGGCCGTGGAGGATGACTGATTCGCCGGTGTGTAGCCAGCGCAGGGCTGCGAGGTCGCGGATCTGGGCGGCAGGCAGTTTCGGGCTGGCGACAAAGTCGAATTCTTCCAAGGTGGTGGCCTGGTCAAAGCGGGCTCGGTGCAGCCGGCGTTGGATGCTCATGGTGTCGCGGCGGCTGATTTCGTCGTGGCAGAGGACCTGCAGGAATTCCAGGTGGCCGAGCTCGCCTGCTTGGGCTTGGGTGAGCCGGGCGTCGAGGGTGTGCAGCATGCCGGAGAGCTTCAGGGTGCGCAGGCTGTCGCGCAGGGCGGCGTCGACGATGGTCACGAGATCTCCTTGGGCTGCTGGTCGCTCGTGGTGGCCGGGTCCGCGACGGGTGCCGGGTTCGTGGTGGGCAGGGGGATGACGTTCGCGAACAGCTGCGAAGGGCCGTGCAGATGCGCGGCGGCACCGCCATCGCCGCTGGCCGGCCGGGGCGGGTCGGTCTCGGCGCCGACGGCCAGGATCCCTTTGATAGTGCGGTAGGACGGGTCCCCGGCCGCGATGGCTTTGGCGCAGGCCGCTTCGAGCCGAACGGTGCCGTGTTTGCCGGCCAAGCCGAGCACGCCTTGCGCGGCGCGGAGCCGGAACAGGGCGTTGACCTCGAGCAGCCCGGCGATCACCTGCTGGCAGGCGGGGCCGATCTCGGCGGCGCGGGTGCGGCACCAGGTCGGCGTGCGCATCCGGAAGGCGATCTTCTCCGGCGGGTAGTGCCCGAAGTCGGTCTGTTTCCCGGATGGTTTGCGGCCGTGGGTCGCGATCAGCTCGCCGTGGTGGAAGATCTGCACCATCATCGGGGTCTCGCGGGCGTCGACCCGCTGGCCGACGTGGCGCCATGGCACCGAGTAGATCGTCTTGCCGACCTTGGCGTGGATGTCCGGGCCGACCATCGCCGTCGACCACGTCGCCAAGGTGAACGGGCGGGCCGGCAGCGGCTGCAACGCGGCGGCTTCGACCGCGGCGAACACCGCCGCCGGCGCGGCACCCGACAGCGGCCGGCAAGCCCTGCGGCCGGCCACCTCGACGCACCAGGCGATCGCGGCGGCCTGCATCTGGTCAAGGGAGGTGAACTGCCGTCCGCGCCAGAACGAGTCGCGGATATAGGGCATCGGCCGTTCGATACGGGCCTTGTCCCGCGGTTTGCGGGCCCGAGCGGGGTCGACCAGCGCTCCGTAATGCTCGGCCAGTTCCGCATACGACCGGTTGATCTTCGGGTCGTAGAGGTCGGGCTTGTCGACCCCGGTGCGCAGGTTGTCCGGGACCAGCCGGCGCGGGACACCGCCGAAGAACGCGAATGCCTCGACATGCGCTTGAGTCCACGCCCGCTGATCCATCGTCAACACCGGCCGCACGAACATGTGCCGGGAGCAGGCCATCACCATCGCGAACGCCCAGACCCGCCGCTGTTTGCCGGTGGCCGGGTCGGTCCAGGAACCCAGATGTCCGTAGTCGATCTGAGCTTCCTCACCGGCTGGGAAGTCGGTCTCGTCACGCAAAACGACGACCCGGTCCCGGCGCACCTGCTCGGCCATGTTGGCCGCGACATACCGCTTCAACGACGCCACGCTCGCGGTCAGGCCGTGCTCGTCGCGTAGCCGCTGATGGATCGTCGCCTGCGTCACCCCGGCCTTCAACGACTCGGCGATGTACTCGTGGAACACCGAGATCTGCGGCCAGGTGATCTGCCGCAACCGCGCGTCAGCCAGCTGTGGGAACCAGCGGGTCACCAACTCGGCCCAGTCGTGCTGGCTCATCACCGGCCCGCCCGGGCTCAACCCGGCAGCGACCGCCGGCGTCAGATACTTCCGGATCGTTTTGCGGTCCACGCCCAGCGACACCGACAACTCGCTGATCGAGCGTCCCGCATACCAGTGGGTGAAGATCTCGGTCACATCGACCACGTCGAACGTTCTCCTCGCCATCGGCTCCCTCACCCGTCGTCCGGACGAGAGAGCACTCTTCCTTGATCGCGAGGACCACCAACCGGGATACCCGGGTACCCAGCTATCCCACCTGGGGAATTACGTGAGCGACGGGGTGGGGAATTACGTGAGCGTCAGACCGCTACAGGTGGGGAATTCCGTGAGCGCCGACA
>NZ_JBFBAD010000274.1:0-2628 GCF_040682075.1 Actinoplanes sp. NPDC051411
TCACGATCGACCAAGGTCAACATGTTGCGCACAGCGGGAATCCTGTCCCACCGACCCGCCAAGATCAAATGCTACGACCGGCTGAACTCGCCCGGGCCTGGTGCGGGCGCGCTCCGCACCAGGCCGTTTCGCTACCGGTCAGTGGTCGTAAGACCGATCTTCGGGCTCGCTAGGTTCGTTGCTGTCAACGGCGGATTAGAACTGGATCTGGATCTGACCCACTTTTCGTGATCGGAGACTGACCCAAGCTCGTGGGAGTCCACTGTGTATGGTCGGCCGCCGTGCGGGTTTCTGATCTTGCTGTGGTCCTGCCTCACCTGGCAGCGGTGGTTGTCGAGAAGGTCGAACGCGTGGCGTCTGGGCTGCGGCTAAGTGTTCGAGCACGCGCCCGCCGGGCTGCGTGTCCGCGATGTAGCCGCCGGTCGAGCCGGGTGCATAGCCGATACGAGCGTCGCTTGACGGACGCCGCGGTGGCGGGCTCCCCGGTGGAGTTGCGGTTGCGGGTTCGCCGGTTCTTCTGCGACGTAGATTTCTGCCCGGCCCGGACGTTCGCAGAACAGGTTCCGGGGCTGACCAGCAAATGGGCGCGTCGCAGCCCGCTGATGCGCAGATCGCTGGAGATCATCGCGCTTGCCCTTGCCGGGCGTGCCGGTGCCCGACTGGCCGTGCTGATGGGTCTTGCGGCCAGCCGCAGCAGCATGCTGCGCCTGATCCGCGCGCTGCCAGATCCCGCTGACGGCGAGGTGACGGTCCTCGGCGTCGATGACTTCGCGCTGCGCCGGGGCCACCGCTACGCGACCGTGCTGGTCGACGTCGATACCCACCGGCCGATCGACGTGCTTGCCGACCGCCGCGCGGAGACGTTGCAGCGCTGGCTGGCCGCGCATCCCGCAGTGCGGGTGATCTGCCGGGACCGGGCCGGCAGCTATGCCGAAGGCGCCCGGTCCGGTGCCCCGGACGCGGTGCAGGTCGCCGACCGCTGGCACCTGTGGAAGAACCTGGGCGAGCATGCCGAGAAGACCGTCGCCCGGCACCTGCGCTGCCTGCTCGCCGCACCCGCCGAACCCGCGGCGGCGGTCGCAGTCTTAGAAGACATCGCTCTGACCGCCACCGTCTACCGGTCCGAGCAGGGCTTGCTGGCGCCTCGCACCCGGCAGCGCTACCAGCAGATCCAGGACCTACTCGAGCAAGGAGCCACCATCCGGGCGATCGCCCGAGAACTCGGCCTGGCCCGCGGAACCCTGCGCCGGTTCGCCCGCGCCAGCAGCGTCCACGAACTCCTGGCCAAGCCGCACCCCGCACGTCCGCGCATCCTCGACGACCACGCCGACTACCTGCGCCAACGCCTGGCCAGCGGGGTCACCAACGCCGTCACACTGTGCGCCGAGCTCCGCGAGCGCGGCTATCGAGGCAGCGCTACCACCCTGCGCACCTACCTGCGACCGCTGCGGGCCGCCGTCGGCCGCCCACCGGCGCCCCGACGGCCACCGAAGACCCGCCAGCTGACCAACTGGCTGCTCACCCACCCGGACCGGCTCGCCGACGACGACCGCAAATAAGTCGCGGCGCGCCTACGGCGAGTTCATTGCGCTTGCGGGCGACTACACGGTCATGAAGGCACAACTGGACGAGCTGGCCGCGCAGGCAGAGCGACGCGGCCGGAAGTGGCAGGACGTGCGGCTCGACCTGGAACGAAACCCCGACAACTACCTGGCGGACGCTTACCACCGAGCAGAAGAGGACCGCCGGAATGCCGCAGCCCTTGTCCAGGAGAAAAAACGCAAACTGGAACTCGTTCTTGCCGACCTTCAACTCATCGCACCCGAGAACTTGACAATCGCTGCCGAAGACACCGCCGACCTGCTCTACGAAGGAAAGCCAACCAAAGCGCAACTCGCTACCTTCATCAAGGCAGCACGCCACGACCTCGGCTCGGACTAACTCAGCCGCGGCGTAGTCGAAGGTGTGGCGACGCGCCGTCCGGCTCGTGGGTCGGGTCGTGCCCGGCTCCAGAAGGAAACTAATAGCGGGATGTCGATGTTAGGCTGGGCTGTCGTTCGATACCGGGGGTTCGATGAAAGCGCTTCGCGTAGTGGCCGCTGCCGTGATCGCCGTGTTCGTCGGTCCATTGTTGACGGGGCAGGCGGCGGGCGCGGCCGCTCGGGCCGATTTCGGGGAGATCACTGTTGACGGTTCAGCTGTCGACGTCAGTGTCTCGACCGCAGGCGACACGGCCGGGCTGCACTTTCAGGGTGTTACCGGCGCGAGCCTGAGCCTCGGGTTTACCAGCAGTAGCTTTGCGAGCCTCTACTACGCCGTCGTGACCCGTCCCGGCGGAGCAACGCTGGTGAATACCCCGCTGGCCGGCGTCAACGCCGAACTGGATCTGCCCGCCCTGCCGCAGACCGGCGATTACGCGATCACCATCGATCCGATCGACACCGATACCGGAACCAGCACCGTTTGGCTTTCCGCCGAGGCATCCGGAGCGGCGCTGGATGCCACTGGCGCGACCGAACCGGCGTCGATCACGCGGCCGGGCCAGAACGCGCGGTTCACATTCGCGGGCGCGACCGGTCAACGGCTGAGCCTCGGCTTCACCTCCGCCACGTTCGACAGCCTCTACTA
>NZ_JBFBAD010000275.1:0-2495 GCF_040682075.1 Actinoplanes sp. NPDC051411
CCCCGCGGCCGCCCCGCCCCCCCCCCCGCCCCCACCCCCCCCCCCCGGCCAGGGTGCCGATCACCCCGCCGATTCCGTACGTCCCGACGATGAGTCCCGCCACCGCGGGTGAGGCGCCCCGTCGCGTGGTCAGGTAGAGCGACAGGAACAGGACCGCGAACCCGCCCACCCGGTTGATCAGGATGCCGGTCCAGAGGTACCAGTAGGTCGCGGGCAGGCCTCCGGCGGTGGAGCGAAGCCAGGTTCGCACGTCAGTGGACGGGGGCGTCGGCGACCGGTTCGGCCAGCGCGGGCGGCAGCGGTTCGATGATCGGGGCGGCGTGGGCGGTTTCGAGGCGGGCGACCCGGCGCGCCCGGGACGGGCCGGCCAGCAGGTGGCCGACCGCGACGAGGGTGCACACCCCGAAGCAGCCGAGCCAGAGGGCCGCGTTGCCGAGGTGCTGCTGGGTGAGGCCGCCGAGGATCGGGGCCAGGGCGGTGCCGGCCGACCAGTTGAGCGAGTTGAGCCCCTGGTAGCGGCCGCGCAGTTGGGGTGGGGAGAGCGCGGCGACGGTGGCCGCGTTGGAGGGCGACTGGAGCATTTCGCCGAGGGTCCAGATCACCACGGTGAGGGCGAAGAACCAGGCCGCGTGGGCGAACGCGACCAGGCCGAAGCCGACCCCGATGATCAGCGCGGCGACAGCCAGGACGCGGGACGGGTCGCGGTCGCCGATCAGCTTGGGGACGAACAGCTGGCCGAGCACGATCAGGACGCCGTTGACCGCGATGACCCAGCCGTAGGTGGCGGCCGACAACCCGTCCGCGGTCATCGCGATCGGCAGGGTCGACATGTGCTGCATCATCACGGCGATGCCGCCGAGGCTGATCACCACGTACAGCATGAAGGTGCGGTCCCGCAGGACCGTACCCAATCCGCCGTTGACCTTGGTCTTCTGATCTTTCGCCGGGAGCGCGGGTTTGGTCTCGGCGAGGAAGATCAGGCTCATCACGGCGGTGATCAGGGTCGTGCCGGCGTCGATCGCGAAGAGCAGGAAGTAGTTGGCCTTGGCGGCGAGGCCGGCGCCGACCGAGGAGAGCGCGAAGCCGAGGTTGATCGCCCAGTAGTTGAGCGAATAGGCCCTCACCCGGTCGGCCATGCCGACGACGTCGATCATCATGGCCTGGAACGCCGGGCGGGCCGCCTCGGTGAGGAGGCCGAGCAGGAAAGTGTTGGCGATGATCTGCGGGAAGCTGTGTGCGAAGCCGAGCGCGAGCATCAGCGTGGCCCCGCCGAACTGGGCGATCAGCATCGTCGGCCGGCGCCCCCACCGGTCGGCCAGCACGCCGCCGACCGTGGTGCCGATCGCGCCGCCGACCCCGTAGAGGCCGATGACCAGGCCGGCCTGGCTCTGCGAGAAGCCGCGCGCCCCGGTCAGATAAATCGCCAGGAAGATCACTACGAACGAGCCGAGGCGGTTGATCAGGGTGCCGGTCCAGAGGAACCAGAACTGGCGGGGCAGCCCTCCCGTGGCCGAACGGAACCAGCCTCGCACGCGGCGCCCCCCGTATTAGTAAGCAGTGATCTCGCTCCATTCCCTTACATCGGCGGGCTCGGCGCAACCGGGTTTCCATGTGGCGGTCGACACGTGGGGCCCCCAGCAGGCCCGCAACCGGGCTGCGGCACGATGGAGCCCATGACAGGGACCCTGGTGCTGCTTCGCCACGGCGAAAGCGAATGGAACGCCAAGAACCTCTTCACCGGCTGGGTCGACGTCGACCTGAACGCCAAGGGCGAGGCCGAGGCCCGCCGCGGTGGCGAGTTGCTGAAAGAGGCCGGTCTGCTCCCCGACGTGCTGCACACCAGCGTGCTGCGCCGTGCCATCCAGACCAGCCAGATCGCGCTGCGCGCCCTGGGACGCGAGTGGATCCCGGTGAGCCGCTCGTGGCGGCTCAACGAGCGCCACTACGGCGCCCTGCAGGGCAAGGACAAGAAGCAGACCCTCGAGGCGTACGGCGAGGAGCAGTTCATGCTCTGGCGCCGGTCGTACGACGTGCCCCCGCCCCCGATCGAGCCGGGTGACGAGTTCGCGCAGTTCGACGACCCGCGTTACGCGAACCTGCCGCCCGAGCTCAAGCCGAGGTCGGAGTGCCTCAAGGACGTGCTGGGCCGCACCCTGCCGTACTGGTACGACGCGATCGTGCCCGACCTGATCGCCGGCAAGACGGTGCTGGTCGCGGCGCACGGCAACTCGCTGCGCGCGATCGTCAAGCACCTCGACCAGGTCTCCGACGAGGCGATCGCCAAGCTGAACATCCCGACCGGCATCCCGCTGCGCTACGACCTCGACGCCGACCTGCGTCCGGTCACCAAGGGCGGGGCCTACCTCGACCCGGAGGCCGCCGCCGAGGGTGCCGCGGCCACCGCCGCCCGCGACCTGGTCGACGCCGAATCCGACCAGGTCGTCTGCCTGCACATGCCGCCACTGTTCCGCGCGGTCGGCCGCTGGTACGACGAC
>NZ_JBFBAD010000276.1:0-2452 GCF_040682075.1 Actinoplanes sp. NPDC051411
GGGAGGCCGCGGCCGCCGAAGCGCAGGCCGTCGAAGCGCGCCGGACGGCCGAAGCCCGGGCCGTCGCCGCCGACGCGCAGGCCGTCGAAGCGCGTCGCGCGGCCGAAGCCCAGGCCGTCGCCGCCGACGCGCAGATCGCCGAGGCCCGCCGGCGCGCCGAGGAAGCCGTCGCCGACCAGGAGGCTCACCGACGGGCCGCCGACCGGTCCGCGCACGAGATCGCCGACCTCGAACGCCGCCTGGCCGCCGCCCGCGCCGAGGCCGAAGCCGCCCAGTCCCGCGCCGCCCAGCTCTCGACCCAGGTCAGCGACCTGGCGTCCGCCCTGGCCTCACTCGGCGGCGCCCGCCCGTCCCCGGCGCCGGCCCAGCCCGGCCGCGCCCCGGCGCCGGCCCCGTGACATCGCATCGACGGCGCTCGGCAGGTGTCAGGACGGTGTCCGAGGGGCAAACTCACCTCAGACAGGAAGTCGACAGGTGAACTCTTCTCAACTTCGGCGACCGCGGGGCGAATAGTGGCGGACGTACCGCCGAACCCGGAGAGGGATTTACGACCGGAACCGCCGAGTGACCCACATCGCAGCACCCGCAGAACTCGCATAAGGCCGTAAAGTGGACCAAGGTCCACTTCGACGAGGGTTCGCAGTGACGGCCTGGGGCCGCGGGCAGTTACGCTCGTAGCGTTAACGCTGCCGTCACCCACGGCGGCCAGAGACTTGGCGCCCGCCAGATCCTTTGACCAAGGTCTGGAATCCGGCGGTCGCCCCTTTCGTTACACCAACGAGAGCAGCACCACGAGCGAGGGGATAGCCGATCATGGGCGAACGCATGCTGCGCGGCAGCCGTCTTGGCGCAGTCAGCTACGAGTCCGACCGCAACACCGAACTGGCGCCCCGGCAGACTCGAGAGTACCTCTGCGTCAAGGGCCACCAGTTCGAGGTCCCGTTCGCCGTCGACGCCGAGGTGCCAACCACCTGGGAGTGCAAGTTCGACGGCAGCGTAGCCCGTCTGGTCGACGGTAGTGAGCCGGAGCAGAAGAAGGCCAAGCCGCCACGTACGCACTGGGACATGCTGCTTGAGCGGCGTTCGATCTCGGAGCTGGAGGATATCCTCAACGAGCGGCTCCAGGAGGTTCGGACCCGTCGGGGTCGTTGAGGTTCCAGTCTTTTTTGGGGGCCGTCCTTGTTTTTGGGGCGGCCTCCTTTTTGTTTGCTCCGGGGCGGTGGGGGCGGTTGCGGTCGGACGGGATTTGGGGCGAGGGTGACCAAGTCCGAGGTAAAGCGTCTATTTCGGTCTTGGTCACCCTCGCCCCGAATCGCTTGCCCACTCTCGGTCAGCCGGTGTCACCTCGGCGGTGGTCTTTGCTGTCAGGTGTTGCCCTGCCCATAGCGGTCCCGTCGCGCTGCGCGCGGCGGTGCGCTCAGTGGACACGCCGGGGGATTTTGTCGGGCGGGGCCGGCCTGAGTGGGGGGTTGCTCGGCCTCAAATCGCCCGGTTGCGCGGGTTGGTGGGCTGGCTGGCTGCCGGGTCGGTCTTCTGCCTTTGGCGTTTCGGTGGGTGGGCGGCCTCGGTCACGCCGGGCGTCACGGTCACGCCGGGCTGGTCGGTGGTAAAGGTGGGCGACCCGGTCCTTCTTTAAAGCTTTGCGTGTCACGTGGTTCGCTGCTTGAGCAGTCCCTGCGGGCGCTCGCCAGTCAACCGATCACGACGCCGGCCGCCCGTTCGCGGTCTTCGCCGTCGGCCCACCCGCCCTTCGGGGTAGGGCACCGGGAGCATCGGCAGCTCGGCCGACTCGCCCTTCGCGCTCTCTCCAGCTCGCGGGCTCATTCGATCCCATGGCGTGGCGGCACGGCCTCGTCGTCGGCCAAGGAGAAACGCCGAGCCCCGGATCACGCTGATCAGTTGGCGGCCTTCTGAGCCATTCCGTCGCGGGGATTTGTCCCCGTTGTTCTGAAGGGCGGCGCGCAAGTTTGTCGAGCGCAGCTGTCATCGTTGGTCTTGATCATCGGCCCGGCGCGAGGTCGGCGAGCTTGAATGCGTTGCGCTGGCTTGAGCCGCCCCCCGCCGTGACCGCCGCGCCCAGCGCAAGAGCCGAGGCCCTGTGGGGCCTAAACAAGCAGGCTGCCTGGGGACGCGCAAAGCTTGTATTCCCCCAACCCGCGCAACCGGGCGATTTGAGGCCGAATAACCCCCCACCCAGCTCGGCCCTGCCCGACAGACCCACCAGGCGTGCCCCCTGACCGCAAGGACCGTCGCACCGGTGACGGGATCCCCAAAGGGCGAGGCGAGTCCTGGCAAGCAAAGACCCCCGCTGAGATGGCCCGACTGACCATGAGTTGCAAGGGATTTGGGGCGAGGGACGGACACCAGCCGCCCGTCCAGGATGCCGATCCGCCGGGGCACCCGGCCGGCCACGTCGTGGTCGTGGGTGATCAGCGCGAGCGTGGTGCCGTCC
>NZ_JBFBAD010000277.1:0-2405 GCF_040682075.1 Actinoplanes sp. NPDC051411
CGGCAATCATCACTATTTTCGTGTACCGCGGGCTTCCGGCCCGCGCCCGGGCTAACCCCCCGCCCGCCACCGAAAAGGCTCAGCGCTTGTGGTTGTGGGCCCGGCCCTGCTTGACCGCTTCCTCGAGGACGAGCTGGGCGTCCTCGGGGGTCAGCTGCACGGAGTGCCGCTCGATGTTGTGCAGGCGCAGCGTGCGCAGCAGGCCGGTGTCCTGGATCGCCAGATAGCGCGACGTGTCCTCGGTGTCGAGGTTGAAGTGCTGGTGCCAGGCCCAGCGGGGCGGCGCGAAGAGCGTGCCCTCCTGCCACTCGACGGCCTCGATCGGCTCGTCGTCGTAGTTGATCAGCGAGAAGCCGTGGCCCTTGACGACGTAGAGGTACGCCTCGGTGGTGTGGCGGTGGCGCACCGAGTTGCGGCCCGGCATGAGCTCGGAGATGTGCGCGCCGAGCACCTCGTAGTCGGCCAGGTCGAAGTAGTGCCCCTTGTTCTTGCGCCAGGGCCGGGCCGGGAGGTCCATCTTGCGAAGGTCGTCCTCGACGACGAGGCCCTTGGTCGGCGGGTGCTGCTTGTTGAACTCGTCGCGGGCGGCGATCTCCGAGGAGTCCAGGTTCTTCTTCTCGCTCGAGAGCACGCCTTTTTCATAGTCGTCGCGCATGGGGCCTCCTGGATAATGGTCAGTCCATTAGACAGTCAAGCTTTCGCGGGGAGTCGTGTCAACAGGAACCGCCACATCGTCTCGACGTTGAAGCCGCCCCCGAGATCGGGCAGCGCGGCCAGGTCGTCGTCGCTGATCGCGCGCGGGGTGCCGCCGGCCTGCCGCACCGCGAGCGTCATCCGCGCGAGCGTGTCGACCGCGATGGCCTGCAGCACCGCCGTCTTCACCGCGGTCTCCGGATCGCCGCCGGCCGCGCTCACCAGACCGTGCCCGCGCAGGATCACCACCGGCCGGTCGCCGAGCGCGTCGACCATCGCGTCGGCCAGCTCATCGGTGGTGATCAGCGCCGAGCGGTCCCAGGCCGGGATGCCGTCGGCCGCCATCCGGGCGCCCGGAATGTCGTAGGACCCATAGATCGGCAGCAAAGGCTCATCGAGCAGCGAGGCCGCCACTACCGCGGGGGGATGGGCGTGCACAACGGCTGTGGACAGACCGTGCCGGCGCAGGACCGCCCTGTGGATAGGCAATTCGTTCGGGGCGGTCCAGCCGTTAAGTTGGTCCGGCGTCCCAGCCATCGGCACTCGTCGAATGTCCTCGGGCTCGGTCGCCGCCAGGCCCGCCTCTCGCGGGCCGCGACAACGTACGAGAAGATGGGAGTCCCCCTGACGGGCGCTGATATGGCCCAGCACGTGTTCGACCAGTCCGCAGGCCGCCATCACCCGACACGCGGTGGCGATCGTCGCCGTTATGTCTGACATGATGGGCACACTAGTGGACTGGTGGTCTAACCTTTAACAACAAACATGTGAGGGATGGACTACCCCTCCAGTAAAGGAATCAACATGAGCGAGGGTGTGGTCACGCCCCGGGAGCCGATCAAGGGCGATCCCCGGTTGTTCAAGACGGTGTCCTCCAACCGGATGTCCGAAGCGATCGTCGAGCAGATCCGCAGCCTGATCCGCAGCGAGCAGCTGCGCCCCGGCGACCGGCTGCCGAGCGAGCGCGATCTGGGCGAGCAGATGGGCGTCAGCCGTGTCACGGTGCGCGAGGCGATGCGGGTGCTCGAGGCGGGCGGCCTGATCGAGATCCGGGTCGGCGCGCGCGGCGGCGCGATCGTCACGACCCCCAACTCCGGCAAGCTGGGCAGCGGGCTGGCCGACCTGATCAGCCTGTCCCCGATGACCGCGGCCGAGGTGACCGAGGCCCGGCAGGTCTTCGAGCTGGGCATCATCCCGCTGGTCATCGCCCGCGCCGACGAGCGCGACATCGCCGACCTGCGGGAGATGGTCGCCCAGCATCAGGAGGCCCTCAAGAAGGGCGAATACAACATGCAGATGTCGGCCGCCTTCCACGTGCGGGTCGCCGCCTGCACACACAACTCGGCGATCGAGATGCTGGTCCATTCGTTCCACGGGCCTTTACTCATGTCGCTGCGGGAGGCCCAGGTGGCGGCGCCGTTGATGGGTGTCCGGGGCACCAACGAGCACCGCGACTTCGTCGAGGCGGTCGCCCGTCGCGACGTCGAGGAGGCCGAGCAGATCATGCGGGCTCATCTCGACCGGACGGCTCGGCGGGTGGGCCGGGCCAAGGCCGCCCGCGACAACGCCTGATCTTCCGGTCTCCGGGGCCGGGGGGGGGTGGGGCGGGCGGGCGGGTGGGGGTGGGGGTGGGTGGGGCGGGGGCCCCCGCCCCCCGGGGGGGGGGGCGGGGGCCCCCCCGCCCCCCCGCGCGGCGCCGCGGGGGGGGCGCG
>NZ_JBFBAD010000278.1:0-2277 GCF_040682075.1 Actinoplanes sp. NPDC051411
ACCCGCGCTGTCACCGGCAACCCCTGGATACCCGCCACCAGTTGACCGGAATACACATCCGAATCTTCAGGCACCTCAGGCACCTATCCAGTTACCGAACTTCAGCTCCGGATCATCTCCCGCCGAGCCCGCGCGGGAGGGCCCCGAGCGGCCCGGTGGGTCACTCCGGGGCGCAGCGGATTCCGACGGTCGTGATGTCTCCGGTGCCGACCAGTTCGCGGATCGCCCTGCGCCTGGAACCGGGTCGTGGCACCAGGAGCCGGTATCCGTGCAGCGCGCCAGGCGGCCGACCTCGTCAATGGCGAAAAGCAGGAAGGTCCACGAACGCGCCAACGATGCGCCACCCCGTCCCTGAGGTGGAGCTGACCGCGTTTTGGTCCGCTGGCCCCCGCGCGAGAGGATCGTGGCATGGGGGACTCGGCTATGCGGCTGCGGGTGACGCTGCTCGGCACCTTTCAGGTGGTGCGGGGTGAGCTCGCCGTGCCTGTCCCCGGGGCCCGGCTGCGCGGCCTGATCGTGCGGCTCGCCCTGGCCGGTGGTCGCGCCGTCGACCCGGGGGTGCTGGTCGGGGCGCTCTGGCCCGAGGAGCGCCCGGCCGACCCGGCCAACGCGCTGCAGTCCCTGGTTTCGCGGCTGCGCAAGCTGCTCGGTGCGGCCGGCACGGTCGTGCAGGTCGAGGGCGGCTACCGGCTCGACGTGGCCGCCGATGACGTCGACGCGCTGCGCTTCGAGCGGCTCGCCGCCGAGGGCCGCGATCTGCTGCGGGCCGGCCGCCCCGAGGCCGCGGTCCCGCTGCTCGGAGAGGCCGCGTCGCTGTGGAGCGGTGCCGGGGCGGACACGACAGGAATGGCCAAGGCGGCAGGCGCGGTGGCTCCGGCGGTCGCGACCCGGCTGGCCCGCACCGCCGCCGATGTGATCGCCGACCTCGCCGAGGCCGAGACCGCACTGGGCGCGGCCGACGTCGCGTCGACCCGGCTGGCCACCCGGCTGGCCGAGCATCCGGCCGACGAGCGGGCCGCCGCCCTGCTGATGGACGCGCTCGCCGCCCAGGGCCGCCAGGCCGAGGCGCTCGCCGTTTTCGAACGGGTGCGCGAGTCTTTGGCCGACGAGCTGGGCGCCGACCCGGGTGCCGCCCTGCGCGAGCGCCACCTGCGCCTGCTGCGCGCCGAGCCGCCCCGGGAAAGGACCAAGCCGCCCTGGGAAAGGACCAAGCCGCCCCGGGAAAGGACCCAGCCACCCCGGGAAAAGGCCAAGCCGCCCCGGGAAAGGACCGAGCCACCCCGGGAAAAGGCGGAAACCCAGCCGGACAAGCCTCCGACCAACCTGCCCGCCTCGCTGACCAGCTTCATCGGGCGCGACGACGACCTCGCCCGGATCGACACGCTGCTGGCCGGCGGGCGCCTGGTCACGGTGCTCGGGCCGGGCGGCGCCGGCAAGACCCGGCTCGCGCTCGAGGCCGGCCGCCGCCACCGGCACGAATACCGCGACGGCACCTGGCTGGTCGATCTCTCGTCGGTGACCGAGCCGGCCAAGGTCGGCGCGGCCGTGCTGGCCGCCCTGGGCCTGCGCGGCGCCTCGATTTTCGAGGGCGGCCGCATCCTGGCCGAGGGCGGCGAGCTGGAGGTGCTGGTCGACGCGCTCGGCGGGCGGGAGACGTTGCTGCTGGTCGACAACTGCGAGCATCTGGTCGACGCGGTCGCGCACCTGACCGCGGCGCTGCTGTCCCAGTGTGCCGGGGTGCGGGTGCTGGCGACCAGCCGGGAACCGCTCGCGGTCGACGGCGAGGCGCTGGTGCCGCTCGGGCCGCTGACACTGCCCGAGGCCGACGCGAGCGCCGAGGAGGCCCGGCGGACTGCCGCGGTGCGGCTTTTCGCGGAGCGGGCTTCCGCCGTACGCCCGGGGTTCGACGTCGACCCGGACACGGTCGCCGAGGTGCTCCGCATCGTGCGCGGGCTCGACGGCATGCCGTTGGCGCTGGAGCTGGCGGCGGCCCGCCTGCGTACGCTGTCGCTCGGCGAGCTGGCGGCCGGGCTCGGCGACCGGTTCCGGCTGCTCACCAGCGGCAGCCGCACCGCCTATCCCCGCCACCGCACGCTGCGGGCCGTCATCGCCTGGAGCTGGGATCTGCTGGGCGAGCACGAGCGTACGCTCGCGGAGCGCGTCTCGGTCCTGCCCGGCGGCGTCTCGGTGGGCGCGGCCCCCGCGGTGTGGGCCGGCGGCGCGGGGCCGGTGGGGGGGGGCCCCGGGCGCCGCGCCGGGGGGGGCGGCCGGGCGGGG
>NZ_JBFBAD010000279.1:0-2269 GCF_040682075.1 Actinoplanes sp. NPDC051411
GGGTGGCCTGCCCGGTCTGGGTGGCCTGCCCGGTCTGGGTGGCCTGCCCGGTCTGGGTGGCCTGCCCGGCCGGACCGGGTACTGCTCTATCTTCCCGATTGGCTGGGTCGGCTCGATCGGCTGGGCTGACCCGATCGGCGGATGCGGCTTGGCCGACGGATGCGGCCTGGCTTACACATGCGGCGTGGGCAGCGGATGGATTCTGGTCGGCGGAGGCGGCGGTTCCGGCCGGAGCGCTCCCCTCGGCCGGATCGAGCTCACCGGCCTCGGCATCACCAGCACAGGCGAACCCCCGGCCGCGAGAAACGATCCCGCTCGAAGCCTGAACCAGCGACTGGTCGCCGTCGACCGGCTCAGCCACCGGGGCCGACGGCGCCGATGCCCGAGAGCCGCTAGCGCGATCGGCCGGCGCGACGACGTCACCATAGAGACGCAGGTTCATCGCCCGGCGACCATGACGCTGCCGCAAACCCCATTCACGATGCCGCTCATGCTCGCGGCGAAACTGCTCAGCCGCAGGCGAATAATTGCGCGCCAAGGTCCGGTCCCGCCAAGACGCCACTTGCGACCGGGAAAAGAACTCGAGCTGCGCCATAAGCTATTTTCCCGCACCCGGACGGAGAAATGTCAGGTGTCGATCATGCCAATCGGTGCCGCAGAAGGATCGTCAAATAAACCGGCTGAAGCGAACGTCTGCGACCGGACTCCAGCGCCGTCGATGGCGCCCGGCTCACGCCTGCTTCCCGGAGTCGTCGTCGGGAAGGGGCGGGTCGAAGGTCAAGGTCAGCCGGCTGTGATAGGCGGACGGGCCGCTCTCGGCCCGGTCTCGGTCGGGTGGCTCGGCGCTGTCCGTCCAGACCTTCACCGCCCGGTAGGCGAAGCCGTCCTGGTCCGGCCGCCTCGGCTCGGAAGGAAACTTGCTGCCCGGGCACCAGCATCCCAGCAGCCTCCCGGCACGTCGGGGCCGTCGATGACTCCCCATGAAGGTGCGCACCGAACCCACAGGGGTGAACTACCGCCCGGCCAGCTTGGCCACGGCCGGAGTGAGGGCGCCGGCGACGTCTGCTCCGAACACGAAGTATGAGAAGCCGAGCTCCTCACGTCGCCTCAGGATCTCCTCGGCGGCCGCGGCGGGATCGCTCGGGAGGAAGGATACCGAGTCCGCGGCGCGGAGGGCGGCGGGATCTGTGCCGGGACCGGCCATGAACGGAGCGACCCCGTCGCCGATCACCGGTACGTGCAAGGCGAGTTCCACGTCGCGGCGGTTGTCGAAGTCGCGCACCCGTTGCATCGTTTCGGCCCGCGGCTCGGTGTGCGGCATTACGAAGGTCACCGTGTCGGCGAGTTCGGCCGCCAGCGCCTGCGCTTTCGGGCCGCCCACGGCCATCGCTACCGGGGTGTGCCGGTCGGGGCCGTCCAGTTCGCGCAGGGCCGTGACGACCTCACGTACCTGGCCCAATCGTTGGTTGGCGGGGACCACGGGCAGGCCCAGCTCACGGAGCTGTTCGGCGATCCCGGGGCGGCCGGTGCCGATGCCCATGTCGAAACGACCGTCGGTGAGCACGGTCAGCGAGTGCGCCTCCCACGCGGTGCTCCAGGCCGGCCGGAGCGGGGACGCGTACACCCAGGTGCCCACCCGCAGACCGGTGATTGTCGCCGCGACGGCGAGCGCCGGGCCCGGTGCCGGCTGCCACTGGGGCACGTCGGGCATCAAGATCGTCGAGTAGCCGCTGTCGGCCAGACGACGCAGCTGGTCAAGCCACGTCGGCACGTCGGTGGTGATCGGTGCAACGACTCCGAACCGCAACGGCCTGGCCTGTCGTGTCGGCGTACCAGTCATGATGATCAATCCTCCGTGGGTCTGACCCGGTGCCGGGCTCTCCACCGTTCTACGAACAGGTCGCCTCGGATGCGACAGCACACGACAGGAAACCCCCGGCGAGCCTATTGCCCTGGTCGAAGTCGATCTCCACACTGTCGCGGTGCTCGATCATTCAGCTGGCAGTTCGCCCGGTACGCCGCAGCCGGGCCCGGCGGCGTACCCCGGCTATGCCGCGCCTCCGCCGCCCAGGCCCTCCCGGGCCGGGCTGATCGTGAGTGTGGTCGCCGGAGTCATCGCGCTCCTGTGCCTCGGTGCCGGTACCACGACGTTCTTCGTGGTCCGTCACCTCGGCGAACCGGAGCAGAGCACCGAGCGGCCGGCCGCCCTGCCCACCGCCGAGCCGACCGCGAGCCCGACCGGACACGTCGCCGTCGTGCACGACGGCGA
>NZ_JBFBAD010000280.1:0-2191 GCF_040682075.1 Actinoplanes sp. NPDC051411
TCTGGCGTTTTTATTCCCGGGGCGGGGTTTCCGGGCGCCGGGTTTCTGGGCGCCGGGATTCAGGGCGCCGGGATTCAGGGCGCCGGGATTCAGGGCGGCCGGCGGTAGAAGGGATCGGCGGAAGGGACCGACGGTAGAAGGGGTCAGCCGAGCGCCAGCAACCGTGGCGACAGCCGGGCGAGCAACTCCGGGTCCGACGCCCGACCGGTCGCGGCCCGCAGGAAGTGCGCCGGATCGGGCGCCCGGCGGCCCGGTCCGAGCAGCAGGTCCTGCAGCGTGCCGGCGGCCGCGGGCGTGAGCCACGACGGCACCCCGGCGGCGTCGGCCAGGTCGAACCCGTGCACCGCGACCTCGACCACGCGCGTGGTCAGGAAGTCGTCCAGCAGCATCGGGTCGCCGTGCCGGGTCCGTACCACGCGGCCGGGCGGCTCGGCCCGGCAGGCCGCCACCACCTGCGACACCGTGGCGGTGAAGGCCGCGAGCTCGTCGCCGGCCACCGCGGACCGGGCGGTCGCCACGCGGTCGGCGTTGGTGGCCGCACTGAAGCGGGCGTCCGGCCGGTAGTAGTCGGCGGCCGAGACCGTGGCGGCCGGCGGCGCCGGTGCCGCCAGCATCGCGGTGACCCGGCCGACCGCGACCCGCACGTGGGCCAGCAACTCGCGGACGTCCCACGGGTCGCAGCGGGTCGGCCGCGACCACCGGTCCGGGGGAAGCCCGGCGACGAGGGCGGCCGACTCGGCCGCCAGGACGTCGAGGATCACGGCACCTCCGACCCCGCCTCGGCGAGCAGCGGCCGCACCACCTCGGCGAACTCGTCCGGCCGCTCGATCTGCGGCATGTGCCCGGTGTCGGGGAACAGGTGCGACCGCGCGGCCGGGAACGCCAGCCGGGCCGCCGCGAGGTGGGCCGAGGGCAGGATCAGGTCGCGCGACCCCCACACCAGCAGGGTCGGTTTGCCGAGGTGGGCCACCCGCGGCAGCAGCTCGCGGCGCCATCCCGGCGCCACCCCGCGGACGCCACCGAGCGCCCGGGCCGCCTCGAGGTAGACCGCCGCGAAGTCCGGCTGCCGGGCGATCTTCACCGCGGTCTCGATGCGCGACGGGGTGACCAGGGCGCCGTCGAAGAAGATGCTCCGCTCGGTGCGGCGGGCGATGCGCGGGTCGGCCATGCGGCGCAGCAACGGCCGGCCGACTCCGGGCAGCGCGAGGACGCGGAGCGCGGCGGTGACCGTACGCCCGAAGCCCGCGCTGTTGACCAGGGTGAGTGTCCGCACCCGGCCCGGGTCGTCGACCGTCATCCGCATGGCCACCGCGCCGCCCAGCGAATTGCCCATCAGATGGACCGGGTCTTCGACCGCCAGGGCGGAGAGGATGGCCCAGACCCCGTCGGCCAGGGAGCTCAGCGAGGTGACCGCGGGCAGCCGCTGCGACAGCCCGAACCCCGGCATGTCGAGGCTGATGATCCGGTGGGTCGACGGCAGCCGCGGATGCTGCAGCTCCCAGTCCTCGAGGCTGCGGCCGATGCCGTGCAGCAGCACGACCGGCGGCCCGGCGGACGGGCCGGTCGCGTGGTAGCGGATCCGCGCCCCGGAGACCTCGACGTAGTTCATCGCGACGCCCTCCGCAGGATGCTCTGGTGCCCGACCGGGAAGAGGCGGGCCAGCAGGTCGGGCACGCGCGCGCTGTTCGCGATCAGCACCCGGGCCTTGCGGCGGCGCACCGCGTCGAGGATCTCGGCCGCCGCCTTCGACGGCGGGTAACTCAACAGCCTGGCGAACAACTCGCGGCCGGAGGCGGCTTCCTCTTCCGGTACGCCGCTGCCGGCGCGAGCATTCTCGGCGATCCTCGTGCGCACGCCGCCCGGGTGGACCGTCGTCACCCCGACGCCGACCTCGCCGAGCTCGGCGTGCAGCACCTGGCTGAGCCCGCGCAGGGCGAACTTGCTCGCGCTGTACGCGCTCTGCCCGGGCGGCGCGATCAGCCCGAACAGGCTCGACACGTTGACGAGGTGGCTGCCCGGGGTGGCCGTCAGCAGGGGCAGCAGCGCGTGGGTGAGCAGCATCGGCGCCCGGAAGTTCACGTTCATCACCGTCTCGAACTCGTCGACGGTGATCTGCGAGAACCGTCCGCCCAGCGCGATCCCGGCGTTGTTGATCAGCAGCCCGAGCGAGGGCAGCGCCCCGTTCACCGCG
>NZ_JBFBAD010000281.1:0-2174 GCF_040682075.1 Actinoplanes sp. NPDC051411
TAGCGCCGACCGTCCACCACGTCAGCACCGCCCAGCCGCTGACCCACTGCTCGACCCTGCGATTCGTCGAGGAACAACTCCAGCTGCCGCTGCTCAGATGCGCCTCCGACGCGCGCTCACTCGGATCCTCCTTCGGCCTCTGAGGGAACTTCTCCACCGTGTTCACCGTGCTGCTGACAACGAGTGACGGCGACGGCAGCCTGAGCGCACCCTGTGCTCGACTCAGCGTTTTCTAAGTCCGTCGATCTTAGGGTCCGGTGACCGGATCGCCGTTGCGGTCCGTACGAAGGGACCGCGGAAGCGATGATCGAAGCACAGAATCTCACCAAACGTTACGGCGAGCGGACCGCTGTCGACGGGTTGTCGTTCAGCGTCCGGCCCGGCATCGTGACCGGGTTCCTCGGTCCGAACGGGGCCGGTAAGTCGACCACGATGCGCATGATCCTCGGCCTGGACACGCCGACCGCCGGCCAGGTGACGATCGACGGTAAGCCGTTCGCCACGATGGCGAACCCGATGCGTGAGGTCGGCGCGCTGCTCGACGCCAAGGCCATCCACGGTGGCCGCAGCGCGTACCACCATCTGCTGTGCCTGGCCCAGACGAACAACCTGCCGCGCCGCCGGGTCGACGAGGTCCTCGAGCAGGTGGGCCTGACCGAGGTGGCGCGTAAGCGGGCCAAGGGCTTCTCGCTCGGCATGGGGCAGCGCCTGGGTATCGCCGGGGCGCTGCTCGGCGATCCGAAGATCCTCATGTTCGACGAGCCGGTGAACGGGCTCGATCCCGAGGGCATCCTCTGGATCCGCAACCTGATGAAGAGCCTGGCCGCGCAGGGCCGCACGGTGTTCGTCTCCAGCCATCTGATGTCGGAGATGGAGAACACGGCGGACCACCTGATCGTCATCGGCCGGGGCCGGATCATCGCCGACTGCACGGTACGCGAGTTCATCGAGCAGAACTCGCAGCTGGTCGTGCGGGTCCGTACCCCGCAGGCGGCCGAGCTGGCCGGTGTGCTCGCCCGGCACGGCGGGAAGTCGGTGCCCGACGACACCGGCGACGGCCTGCTGATCACCGAGCTGACCCTCGACCGGGTCGGCGACCTCGCCTTCGACAGCGGCATCCGGCTGCACGAGCTGTCGGCGCTGCAGGCCTCGCTCGAGCAGGCGTTCATGGAACTGACCAAGGACAGCGTCGAGTACCACGCCGCGGTCCCCGCAATGACCCGGGAAGGCTGAGCATGTCCACCGCGACGTTGACCGAGACACCGGCTGTCCTGCCGCCGGCCACCCGGCCCGCCGGCCTCGGCGGGGCGCTGCGGTCCGAATGGACCAAGCTGCGCACCGTACGCTCGACCGGCTTCTCGCTGTTGGCCATGGCGGTCATCGCGCTCGGGCTGATGTCCCTGATCGCCTGGGCGACAATGAACCGCTGGCCGCACCTCGACCCGTCGGAACGCCTCGACCTGGCCGGGCACCCGCTGGAGGTCATCCTGGTCCGGCCGGTCTTCGTCAGTCAGCTCGTCGTCGCCGTGCTGGGCGTCATGGTGATCTCCGCCGAGTACACCACCGGGATGATCCGCTCGACCCTGCAGGCCCAGCCTCGCCGGCTCACCGTGCTGACCGCCAAGGTCGCCGTCTTCGCGGTGCTCATGCTCGTCGTCGGCGAGCTGCTCAGCTTCGCGGCGTTCTTCGTCGGCCGGCCGATCATCGCCTCGCACATCCCGGTCGCGCTGGGCGACCCGGGCGTCGCCCGGGCCGTGTTCGGTGCCGGCCTCTATCTGGCCCTGCTCGGCCTGTTCGCGCTGGCCGTCGGCGCCATCGTGCGGCATACGGCGGGCGCGATCACCGCGGTGCTCGGCATCGTGCTCGTCCTGTCCAACCTGACCGGTCTGCTACCGGACAGCTGGGGACGGCACATCAACGCGTGGATGCCGACCAACGCCGGCCAGCTCATCATGCAGCCCCGGTCGGTCCCGGACGATCTGCTGTCGGCCTGGCAGGGCCTGGCGGTCTTCGCCGGCTGGACCGCGCTTCTGCTGATCATCGCCGGGGTGTTGTTCGTTCGGCGTGACGCTTAGGCCACTAGGGCGTGTATCGAAGTCGGCGGTGCCGGTTGATGTTCACGGCGTGGCGTTGATCGATAAATAGCGAGGTCTCCGGTAGATGGCTTAACGACC
>NZ_JBFBAD010000282.1:0-2032 GCF_040682075.1 Actinoplanes sp. NPDC051411
TTTAAAGAGTGCGTAATAGCTCACTGGTCAAGTGGTTCCGCGCCGACAATGTAGCGGGGCTCAAGTACACCGCCGAAGCTGTGGCATTCACACAATAACTCGGTTGGTCAGTTTACTGGCCGATCCAGGTGTGTGGATGGGTAGGGGAGCGTCGTATCGCCAGGGAAGCGGCAGGGTGACCTAGCCGTGGAGGCGATACGAGTGAGAATGCAGGCATGAGTAGCGAATGAAGAGTGAGAAACTCTTCCGCCGGATGACCAAGGGTTCCAGGGCCAGGCTAATCCGCCCTGGGTGAGTCGGGGCCTAAGGCGAGGCCGAGAGGCGTAGTCGATGGATAACGGGTTGATATTCCCGTACCCGCGTAGGAACGCCCAAGACGAACCTTCATGTACTAACCATCTCAAGTGCCGGCGGCCTTCGGGCTTATGGTAGGCGAGTTGGGACCTTGTGGGGTAGTAGTTTAGTGATGGGGTGACGCAGGAAGGTAGCTGATCCCGGCCGGTGGTTGTGCCGGGGTAAGCGTGTAGCCCGCACCATAGGCAAATCCGTGGTGTATTGAGGGTGAGACGTGATGCCGAGCCGTTCTGGTGAAGTCAGTGATCCTATGCTGCCGAGAAAAGCCTCTAGCGATGTTCCGAGCGGCCCGTACCCGAAACCGACACAGGTGGTCAGGTAGAGAATACCGAGGCGACGGGCGAACTGTGGTTAAGGAACTCGGCAAATTGCCCCCGTAACTTAGGGAGAAGGGGGGCCGGACGCGTGAAGCCCCTTTGCGGGTGGAGCGTGGTATGGCCGCAGAGAGCAGGGGGAAGCGACTGTTTACTAAAAACACAGGTCCATGCCAAGTCGTAAGACGATGTATATGGACTGACGCCTGCCCGGTGCTGGAACGTTAAGGGGACCTGTTAGCCCGTGAGGGCGAGGCGGAGAACTTAAGCGCCAGTAAACGGCGGTGGTAACTATAACCATCCTAAGGTAGCGAAATTCCTTGTCGGGTAAGTTCCGACCTGCACGAATGGCGTAACGACTTCCCCACTGTCTCAACCACAGGCCCGGCGAAATTGCAGTACGAGTAAAGATGCTCGTTACGCGCGGCAGGACGGAAAGACCCCGGGACCTTTACTATAGCTTGACATTGGTATCCGAATTTAATTGTGTAGGATAGGTGGGAGCCGGTGAAGCTCGGACGCCAGTTCGGGTGGAGGCATTGTTGAAATACCACTCTGTTGGGTTTGGGTATCTAACTTGCGGCCCTGATCGGGTCGAGGGACAGTGTCTGGTGGGTAGTTTAACTGGGGCGGTTGCCTCCTAAAGGGTAACGGAGGCGCCCAAAGGTTCCCTCAGCCTGGTTGGCAATCAGGTGTTGAGTGTAAGTGCACAAGGGAGCTTGACTGTGAGACTGACGGGTCGAGCAGGGACGAAAGTCGGGACTAGTGATCCGGCACTTGCGTGTGGAAGCGGTGTCGCTCAACGGATAAAAGGTACCCCGGGGATAACAGGCTGATCTTCCCCAAGAGTCCATATCGACGGGATGGTTTGGCACCTCGATGTCGGCTCGTCGCATCCTGGGGCTGTAGCAGGTCCCAAGGGTTGGGCTGTTCGCCCATTAAAGCGGTACGCGAGCTGGGTTTAGAACGTCGTGAGACAGTTCGGTCCCTATCCGCCGTGCGCGTTGGATACTTGAGAAGGGCTGTCCCTAGTACGAGAGGACCGGGACGGACGAACCTCTGGTGTGCCAGTTGTCCCGCCAGGGGCACGGCTGGTTGGCTACGTTCGGAAGGGATAACCGCTGAAAGCATCTAAGCGGGAAGCCTGCTTCGAGATGAGGTATCCCACCCACTTGATGGGGTAAGGCTCCCGAGAGACTATCGGGTTGATAGGCCGGAGATGTAAGCACGGTAACGTGTTCAGTTGACCGGTACTAATAAGCCGAGGGCTTAACCACACCAAACTTTATGCTCGACATATGCGTCCACTGTGTGATTCACAGCAAACGAACAACCACCCCAAACACCTCCGAAACACGGTGGGA
>NZ_JBFBAD010000283.1:0-1876 GCF_040682075.1 Actinoplanes sp. NPDC051411
CCAAGGTCGAACTAGATGCTTTACCTCGACCTTGGGCCCATCTCCCGGCTCACGTCCCAGCGCAAGAAACCCCAACCCGCCAACCGCAACAAGACCGGGTAGGTTCAAAACCGTGACGACCGACAATCCGATCCAACCAGACGTCCCACCCTCCGGCCCCGGCTGCGTGGAGTGCCTAGACGGAAGCGGCTGGTGGTTCCACCTCCGCCGGTGCGCCCAATGCGGCCACATCGGCTGCTGCGACAGCTCTCCGTCGCAGCACGCCACCGCTCACTGGAAGGAGACCGGGCACCCGATTATTCAGTCGTTCGAGCCCGGCGAGGACTGGTTCTGGGATTACTCGAGCGAGCAGGCCGGGGAGGGCCCGTCGCTGGCGGCGCCCGACAGTCATCCGGCCGCCCAGGGTGTGCCGGGCCCGTCGGGGTTTGTGCCCGATGACTGGCGCACCAAGCTGAACCGATAGGGGGGCTGACAGCGCCTCCTGGAGTGCCGACTCGACCGCGGCGAGGTCGTCGCGGTCGAGCGCTGAGCATGCCTGGTTGATCCACACGGTGATCTACGGCGGGGCGGCTCTCGTGGGACGGGCGGCGCCGCCGTGGACTCGGCTGAGCAGGTCGAGGATCTGCCGGCGGCGGATGGCGGCCAGCGTGGTCATGAGATCGGGTAGAGCTGGCCGTCGGTGGCGACGGCCGGAGTGAAGTCGACCGGGCGGCCGTCGATGGTGAAGCGGTAGCGGTCGAGTTGGCGGACGGACGGCTTTTCGGTCAGGAATTCGTGGAGTGATGCCAGTTCGGCCTGGGTGAGCCAGGACGGCGGGTCGGAGACGGCCCGGAAGCCGCACAGGACGGCCAGGTCGCGCAGCCACTGGAGTTGCTGGGTGGTCAGCAGGTTGAGTTTGCTGCGGAAGTAGACGACGTCCGGGTCGACCTCGATCAGGGGTGACTGCCACAGCCGGTGAATGCTGTTGACCACCGCGTTGCGCGCTGTCGCGTCGGAGGGGTCGACGGTCGCGTAGTTGTCCCACATCGGTGCCACGTCGGGTCCGCTGCGGATGCCGTCGAGCAGGCCGAGCGACGGCAGCAGTATGGCGCCGGAGCCGAGCAGATAGACGTCGTCTCCGGCCGTTGACCGCACCAGTTCGAGGGCCGAGCGGTAGACCGATTCGGAGGTCAGGGCGGCCGCGTTGATGAAGTCCAGTTTGAGGTAGCGGAAGCCCCATTCGTGGACGACGGTCGAGATGAGCGAGGCGATGTGCGAGCGGGCGGCCGGTGACGTCAGGTCGAGCGCGTAGTAGGGGCCGCCCCAGTTGTAGCCGGCGGTCACCGGCGCGCCCGAGGGGTCCCGCAGCAGCAGCGACGGCTGCTCGGTGGCAACCTGGGAGCCCGGCAGCGCGATGAACGGCGCCAGCCACAGTCCGGGCGTGAATCCGGCGTCGCTGATCCGGGTGGCCAGCGCGCGCATTCCGTTCGGGAACTTCGCGTTCGCCGACCAGTCGCCGACCTGGACTTCCCAGCCGTCGTCGATCTGCACCACGTCGTAGGGCAGGCCGGAGAGGTCGGCGATGTCTTTCGCGAGCTGGGTCTCGGTGACGGTCTCGTAGTAGGCGTACCAACTGCACCAGACGTTTCCGGCCCGGCGGCGGGGGCCGCCGAACCGCAGAGCGAGTTGGTCGGTGTAGGCGCGGAAAACTTCCGCTTCTTTCCCGTACGCGAGGAACCAGCCGTCCGAGGTAGTCCCGGGTGACGCGTACCAGCCGGTGAGGGTGTCCTGATCGGCTACGAGCCGTGGGGTGTCGAGGCCGAGCGCGCCGAGCAGCAGCGTACGACCGTCGCGGCCCTGCAGGGCCGGGTCCGGCGATGCGTGTTGGGGTTGCGGG
>NZ_JBFBAD010000284.1:0-1709 GCF_040682075.1 Actinoplanes sp. NPDC051411
CGAATCCGCCACCCCATCGGCAGAGATCGCCGCCTAACATCAACACCAACGGATCAGCGCTGGCCGCCTCTTACACCACGCCAGTGGACGTGACCCGCCCGCCCGCCGCCCGTCCGGTGCGCTGGTCGCCTAGGCCCGCAGGCCGCCCGCCCGGGTGCGTTGGTCGCCTGGGCCTGTTGGCCGCCCGCCGGGGTGCGCTGGTCGCCCTGGGGGTGCTGGTCGCCTGGGCTCGCCGCCCGCTCGCCGCCCGCCCGGTGCGCTGGTCGCCTGGGCCCGCGGGCCGCCCGCCTGGGTGCGCTGGCTTCCTCGGCGCGCCGGCCGCCCGGGGTCACCACTCGTGTCCGGGCTGATCAGAATCGTCCTCGGCTGTGGTGTCGGGATGGGTCGCAGTTTAGGCCGGATCGATTGCTAATGCGCAGCGCTGCGTCTTCGGGAAACGGCGAGACAATGGGCTCGCAGTTGGTCCGGAGGATTACTAGAATTTTGTCATCGAAGGCCTCGATCGGCAACCAGGTCAGCGTCGGTATCGGGGTGGATCTGCGCCCATAATGGCTTTCCGGTGATTTGGCGGGCGCACTTTTATCGGCATGAGAATGGCGGGTTTTGCAGGGCTGAAGGGCGCGTCGGCTGTCGGGGGCCGGCGTCGCCGGCCGGAAGCTGGCCGAGGTGGGCTGTGCGGGTCGCCGCCTCGCCGTCGCGGGCTGTCGCGGGAGTGGCTGGATCGGGCGGCGGAGCGGTCGGTCCCCGCTCGGGTTGGTGTGCACGCTACCGTCTTCTTATCGCGGCGGCTGTGGCTTGAGGCCCGCGGCGAGTTGTCCGGTTTTGAACAGCCTGAGGAGACATCGATGACTGACGCCGATTCTGTTGCTGACGCCGATGCGGAGGCTGAGGAGCAGCCGCAGCCGTTTGAGAACCGGGCGGCCCGGCGGTCCAAGGGTAAGGCGACGCCCAACCATGCCGGGGGGACGGCCGGTCGCGTTCAAGGGCGTTCCGGCACGGTGCAGAGTCCCCGCCAGTATGGCAACCGGCGTAGCGGCTGATCGTCAGGCCGTGCCGACCCAGCCGTACAGGAAAGCGCTGAATTCCTCGGCCGGGACCGGCCGGGAGAAGAGGTAACCCTGGCCGTGGGTGCAGCCCAGTTCCCCGACCAGGCGCTGCTCCTCGGGGGTTTCGATGCCCTCGGCGATGACTTTGAGGTTGAGGTTGAGGCCCATGGTGACGATGGTGCGGACGAGTTCGCGGCTGCGGGCGTTGCTGGTCGAGCGGGACACGAACGAGCGGTCGATCTTCAGCGCGTCGAACGGCAGGTCGTGCAGGGCCTCCAGCGAGGAGTAGCCGGTGCCGAAGTCGTCGATGTGGACCTCGACGCCCATCGCGGTCAGGTCGGCGATCACCCGGGTCGCGTGGCGGACGTCGTGCATGATCACGCCTTCGGTGATTTCGACGGCGAGGCTGCTCGGGTCGAGGTCTTCGGCCGTCAGGGACTCGACGACGTCTTCGATCAGGTTGCCGTGCCAGAACTGGCGGTTGGAGACGTTGACGCTCATCCGCATCTCGGGAACGCCCCACTCCGCGACCTGGTGGCAGGCGGTGCGCAGCACCCAGGTGCCGATTTTGACGCCGAGGTCGCTCTCCTCGGCGATCGGCAGGAAGACCGGCGGCACCAGCAGGCCCCGGGTCGGGTGCCGCCAGCGCAGCAGCGCCTCGAC
>NZ_JBFBAD010000286.1:0-1569 GCF_040682075.1 Actinoplanes sp. NPDC051411
CCTCCCTGCCCGCCGGCCACACCCCGCTTTGCGGTTGCGTGGGATGGGCACGCGGCCCGCGCGCAACCCCTTCGTGTGCGGCTCGCAATTCGCTAACTATCGGGGGGGCCGGGGCCGTCCCCGCGGCCGCACCACCGAAAGGACCCCTGAAATGCGAAAGAGTTTCTGGGCGGCCCTGGCCGCCGCCGTCCTCGGTCTGTTCTTCCTGTTTCCCACCAACCCGGCCTCCGCGGCGTCCCTGACCGAGGTCACCGGGTTCGGCACCAACCCGACCGGCATCCGGATGTACCTGTACGTGCCCGACCGGCTGCCCGCCAACCCAGCCGTGCTCGTCGCCATCCACTACTGCACCGGCTCCGGCCCCGCCTTCTACTCCGGCACCGAGTTCCACACCCTCGCCGACCAGTACGGCTTCATCGTCATCTACCCGTCGACGGTCCGCAGCGGCTCCTGCTGGGACGTCTCGTCGTCCGGCGCGTTCAGCCACAACGGCAACAGCGACCCGGCCGGCATCGTGTCGATGGTCAAGTACACGCAGTCGAAGTACCACACCGACACGTCGCGTACGTTCGTGACCGGTGCCTCCTCCGGCGGCATGATGACCAACGTCATGCTCGCCGACTACCCGGACGTCTTCGCCGCCGGCGCCGCCTTCATGGGCGTGCCCGACACGTGCTTCCAGGCCACCGCGGGCAACCCGGCCGACCCCTCCCAGCAGGCCGGCTGGAACAGCGCCTGCGCCAACGGCCAGGTCACCAAGACCGCCGCGCAGTGGGGTGACGCGGTCCGGGCGTCCTATCCCGGCTACTCGGGGCCGCGGCCGCGCATGCAGCTGTGGCACGGCACCGCCGACACGACGCTGAACTACAACAACTTCGGCGAAGAGATCAAGCAGTGGACCAACGTCCTCGGTGTCAGCCAGACCCCGGTCCAGACCGACACGCCGCAGTCCGGCTGGACCCGCACCCGCTACGGCAACAACTCGGCCCACGCCCCGGTCGAGGCGATCAGCGTCGCCGGGGTCGGGCACTCGCTGCCGCTGTCCGGGCAGGCCAAGCTGGCGATCACGTTCTTCGGCCTGGACGGCTCGGGCGGCGGTGGCACCACGCCGCCGACGACGCCGCCGACCACTCCGCCCACGACGCCGCCGACCAGTCCGCCCACGACACCGCCCACGACACCGCCTACCACTCCGCCGTCCGGGGGTGGCGCCTGCAAGGTCACCTCGAGTGTCAGCGCCTGGAACACCGGGCTGACCAACAACGTGACCGTCACCAACACCGGCTCGGCGGCCGTCAACGGCTGGAGCCTGACCTTCACCCTGCCCTCCGGCCAGACCATCACCTCGGGCTGGAACGCGACCTATTCGCCGGCTTCCGGCCAGGTGACGGCCCGCAATGTGTCCTACAACGGGGCACTCGCGCCGGGGGCCTCCACCACGATCGGCTACCAGGCCAACCACACCGGCAACAGTGGTGCCCCGACCGGGTTCGCCCTCAACGGCAGCGCCTGTTCCTGACCGTCCTTTGCTAACAGTCCTTTGCCGACGTTGCCGCGGGCCGGTCCGGC
>NZ_JBFBAD010000287.1:0-1523 GCF_040682075.1 Actinoplanes sp. NPDC051411
GTAACTGGATAGGTGCCTGAGGTGCCTGAAGATTCGGATGTGTATTCCGGTCAACTGGTGGCGGGTATCCAGGGGTTGCCGGTGACAGCGCGGGTGAGGACGTCGAGGGTGTTGAGTCCGTGTTTGGCGGCGGTGGCGGTGTAGCTGCGGATCGCGGCGAAATGTTCGGCTCCGGTCAGGGTGCGCATGCTTCCGGAGACTTTGACGCGGAGTTTCGGCATTCGCAGGGCTTGTTCGGCGGTGTTGTTGTCGAACGGGACGGCTGGGTTGGTGACGAATCGAAGATATTCGTCGCGGTGGTCGCGGAGCCGGGCGAACAGTGCGTGGTATTTGCGTATCAGTGCGCTGCCGGGGCCGGCGGTTGTCTGGGCGCCGATCACGAGGGCGGAGCGCAGCAGGTGTTGTTGTTCGGCGATGGCGGCCGGGTCTGGTGTGGTGTCGGTGGCTCGGGCGGTGCGGACCAGGCGCCAGAGTCGGCGTAGCGCGTTGGTGGCCTGGGTGGCCAGCGCGGCGATGTCGCCGTTGGCGGTGTCGGTGACGTAGATCAGTTCGCGCAGGGCGTGGGCGTTGCACAGTGCCGAGTCGAGGTGGCGGTAGGTGTCGTAGGCCTGAAACGCGTCGTGCACGGCGATGCCGGTGAAGCGCGGGAGGATCCCGATCGCGTCCATCGCCACGCCGCCGCGTCTCGGGTGCACGCTCAGGAGCACGTCGGTGGGGGTGCAGGCGGTGTGCAGCCAGGCCAGTTTCCCGGCGGTGCGCAGGCCAGTCTCGTCGAAACAGGCCACCGGTGCGGCAGTGATCCGGTTGGTGATCACGGGCAGGACAGTGTCGATGATCGGCGTGGCGGTGCGTTTCACCCAGCCGGACACGGTGCTGGCGGCGACCGGTAGCCCGAACACCTCGGACAGGGCCTGTGCGGTGCGTTTGATGGACAGGAACTGTCCGTGCAGCAGGTACACGCCGACGGCAGCGGCGCGTGGTCCGTAACTGACCGGGGCGGTGGCTTCAGGCGGTGCGGTGGCGGTGGTGTGGTGCCCGCACGGGCAGGCGAGGGTGACCAGGCGGTGCTCGGTCACGAGGATTCTCGGTTCCGGGATGTCGAAGACTTGCCGGACCGCGGTGCTCACCTCGACACCGCCGCTCAGGCCGTCGCCGCAGCCGGCGCATACGGCTGGCAGATGCTGCACGATGCCGTCGGGATCGCTGACCTGTCGAAGTGTCATGCCGGGTTGTCCTGGCGGGCGTCCCGGCCCGCGTCCGGTGCGTTCCCGCAACGATTTCGGCGCGGGTTTGGCCAGACCGTCCGACGATGGCGGCTTCGAGGAGTTCTTCGATGTCATGCCCAGCCGGGCTTCCAACACGTTGATCCGGCTCAGCGCCGTATCCAGCCGGGCAGTCAGATCCGCCACCATCGCAAGGAGATCCTCATACGAGGGTCGTGACGAATCGGCGGACACGAACGGCCAACGAATCCCGGCTCATCGACGAAACTGATAGATCAACGACAGCACCTATCCAGTTAC
>NZ_JBFBAD010000288.1:0-1514 GCF_040682075.1 Actinoplanes sp. NPDC051411
GTAACTGGATAGGTGTCGTTGATCTTTCAGTGCCGCGGAGGGCTCTGAAAGCGTTGACTATTCGTGCCTGCCGAGTCCGCGCCGTCGTATGACGATCTCCTGTCGGAGAATGTTGTGCTGCGGGCGATGGTGGCGGATCTGACGGCCCGGCTCGATCAGGCCCTGGGCCGGATCACGGAGCTGGAAGCCCGATTGACGCAGTCCTCGAGGAACTCGTCGAAGCCGCCGTCGTCGGACGGTCTGGCCAAACCAGCACCGAAGTCGCTGCGTAAGAAGACCGGACGCGGGCCGGGACGCCCGGCAGGACAGCCGGGGACCACTCTGGAACAGGTCGCCAACCCGGACGTGGTCGTGCGGCATCTCCCGGATGTCTGCGGTGGATGCGGTAACGGCCTGGCCGGCGGGGTCGAGGTGGCGGTGGCCCGCCGTCAGGTGTTCGACGTCCCGGTCCCGACCGTGGTGGTCACCGAGCATCAGATCGTGACGGTGGCCTGCGGGTGCGGGCACCACACCAGCGGCGCCGCCCCGGCAGAGGCCACCGCACCGGTGGCCTACGGCCCCCGGCTGGCCGGCATCGGCGTATACCTGCTGCACGGGCAGTTCCTGTCGATCGGCCGGACCGCGGACGCGTTACGCGACCTGTTCGGGCTCCCGGTCGCCGCGGCCACCGTGTCCTGCTGGGTCAAACGCACCGCTCTCGGGATCATCGAGAAGGTCCTGCCCGTCATCGCCGACCGGATCGCCGCCGCCCCGGTGGCCTGCTTCGACGAGACCGGTATCCGCACCAACGGTCGTCTCGCCTGGCTGCACTCCGCCTCCACCAGCACCGACGTGCTGCTCAGCGTGCACCCCAAACGCGGCACCGCCGCGATGGACGCCGCCAAGGTGCTGCCCCGTTTCACCGGCGTCGCCGTGCACGACGCGTGGGCGCCCTACGACACCTATACCCACGCCACCCACGCACTCTGCAACGCCCACGTCCTGCGCGAACTTGTCTACGTCACCGACACCGCCACCGGCCACCTCGCCGACCTGGCCGAACAAGCCATCGACGCGCTACGACAACTGAACCAGCTGGTCGACGCCGTTCACGGCCGACCCGATCCCGCCGCTATCGACGAGCAACAGCACCTGCTGCGCTCCGCCGTCGTGCTCGGCGCCCAGGCTACCGCCACCCGCGACGGCAAACTCCAGCGCAAACACCACGCACTGTTCACCCGGCTCCGCGACCGCCGTGACGACTACCTCCGGTTCGTCACACACCCCGGCGTGCCGTTCGACAACAACGCCGCAGAGCAGACCATCCGCATGCCGAAACTCCGAATAAAAGTCTCCGGCAGCATGCGCACCCTCACCGGCGCCGAGAACTTCGCCGCGATCCGCAGCTACACCGCTACCGCAATCCGGCACGGCCACAACATGCTCGACGCACTCATCCAAGCCGCCACAGGAAACCCCTGGATCCCCACCACCAGCTGAAAAACACAGCGTATCCGGGCACCTATCCAGTCACG
>NZ_JBFBAD010000289.1:0-1410 GCF_040682075.1 Actinoplanes sp. NPDC051411
ATCTGGCACCCCTCTCTGTCAAGTGTTGATCGTGAGTGGTGTTTTAGGCTGTGGTCTGGCGGGTCCGGGAAGTGACTTGTCCGAAGTGTCGATCATGGGGATTGGGTCGGCCGCGCTGGATATCAGAGTCGCCCCCGCGTGTCCTCCCGGGCCCGTCTCGACCCGTTTGGTGTCGGCGACCATCTGCCGGTAGACGACGTCGGACAACCGCCGTTTCAGCGCTCGGAGTGCTTCCAATGGCGGTTTGCCCTCAGCGAGCCGGCGCCGGTAGTAGCGGCGGCCCTCGGTGTCGCGGCGGAGCTGGACGATGGCCATGATGTGCAGGGCCCGGTTGATGCGCCGGTTCCCGGCCCGCGAGAGCCGGTGGCGGTTGTTGTCGCCGGAGGACGCGTCGAGCGGGGCCGTGCCGTTCCAGGATGCGAAGTGCGCGCGGCTGGCGAAGCGGCGGATGTCACCGACGTCGCCGAGCAGCCGGGCAGCGCCCGAGGGGCCGATACCGTGCAGCTTGAGTAGCCGGCTGCCGGTGGAGGCGACCAGCTCGGTGAGGTCCTGCTTCGCAGTCTTGATCTTCTTGTCGATGACAGCCAGTTCGTGGATCAGCTCCGAGGCGAGCCAGCGGCGGGTTTTGCCGACCACATCGCGCGGGCGAACCGTGGCGAGCAAGGCGCGGGCCTGCTGGGCGGACAGGTCTTTCTTCGCACCGCCGGGCAGGAGGTCGAGCAGTAGGGTGTGCAGCCGGTTGACGATGTCGGTGCGGGCGCGGCCGAGCTGGTCACGGCGGTCGACCAGGAGTCGCAGCGCGACGGTGGTGTCGTCGGCTTGGACCTGGCGCAGGCCGGTGGTGCGCAGGGCGACCACGGCGACGCTGCGGGCGTCGACCGGGTCGGTCTTGCGGCCCTGGCCGGTGGCGAACACCCGGGCCCGGGCGGATAGTTTCGCGGGTACGTCCACGACGGTTTCGCCGTCGGCGACCAGGCGTTGCGCGACGTGCCGCCCGATACCGTTGCAGCCCTCGACCGCCCACACGCGGTCCTTATGGCGGCGTCCCGCGGCGAGCATGGCCTTGTAGCCGTCGGTGTCGGTGCCGAAGCGGCCCTGACCGATCGTCTGCTCCCGCTCGTTGATGACCTCGATGGTCGCGGACCGCTTGTGCGGATCCACCCCGATAATCACTCGAGCCACCGGTGACTCCCTTCCCGATTCCGACAGGTGTGTCGGCGGGAGGGCAGCGCTACTTTGAGCCGGGCAGTCCCCTCTTGAGCCACTCCACGCCGCGGTGACCGGCAGGACGCATGCCAGATGAGAGCCACACCAAACTGCGGTGGGCAGCCGCCGTGAGAGCGAACCCACCGGTCACCTCGACCCAGCCTGGCCGGGCTGCGGTCGTAGATCAATGAAACAAGTAGCCGC
>NZ_JBFBAD010000290.1:0-1409 GCF_040682075.1 Actinoplanes sp. NPDC051411
GGTCACGTCCACCGAAGTGGTGTATGACCTGGTCTTTTAGGTCAACGAGAGGCGGCCATCGCAGATCCTTCGGATTGTCTGAAGATCACGAAGGAGAAAGCCTGCGATGGCCGTAGAACCGAGTCTGAACGTCGCGTCGGTGTTGCGCGAGCATCTTCAATCGGCGAGCCCTGATCTGCTGCGAGAGATGGTGAAGACCTTCGCTGACCTGCTGATGTCCGCCGAGGCCGACGCCTTGTGCGGTGCTGAGTACGGCGAACGCAGTCCCGAGCGCATGAACTCGCGTAACGGTTACCGGGCTCGGGAGTGGGACACCCGGGCCGGCACCGTTGAGCTGGCGATCCCGAAATTGCGGTCCGGCTCCTACTTCCCGGACTGGCTGCTGCAGCATCGCCGCCGAGCCGAACAAGCCCTCGTGTCGGTCGTGGCCACCTCGTATCTGCTCGGCGTCTCGACCCGGCGCGTCGAAAAGCTGGTCGAACAACTCGGCATCAAGCAGTTGTCCAAGAGTCAGGTCTCGGAGATGGCCCGCCATCTGGACGCCCAGGTCGAAGCGTTCCGTAACCGGCCGCTGGACGCCGGGCCCTACACGTTCGTCTGGGTCGACGCCCTGGTCATCAAGGTCCGCGAGGCTGGCCGCACGATCAACGTGCACGCCTTGGTCGCGGTCGGTGTCAACGCCGACGGCGGCCGCGAAGTTCTCGGCCTGGACATCAGTTCCGACGAGGACGGGGCAGGCTGGCTGGCCTTCCTCAGGTCCTTGACCGCCCGCGGCCTGTCCGGGGTCCGGTTGGTCATCTCCGACGCTCACCGCGGCCTGGTCTCCGCGATCGGGGCAGCGCTGCCCGGCGCCGGCTGGCAACGCTGCCGCACCCACTACCTGCGTAACCTGCTCGCCAAGGTCCCCAAGTCCGCGCAGCCGTGGGTGGCCACCCTGGTCCGCACCATCTTCGATCAGCCCGACACCGACGCCGTCGCGCAACAATTCACCCGCGTACTCGACATGATCGGCGAACGATTCCCTGACGCGGCCGAACACCTCGACGACGGCCGCGATGACCTTTTGGCGTTCACCGCGTTCCCTGTCGAGCTCTGGAAACAGATTCGCTCGAACAACCCGCAAGAACGGCTGAACAAAGAGATCCGCCGCCGCACCGACGTCGTCGGGATCTTCCCCAACCGGGCCGCGATCATCCGCCTCGTCGGCGCCGTGCTCGCCGAACAAACCGACGAATGGACCGAAGGACGCCGCTACATGGGCCTGGAAATTCTCCGCAAAGCCCGCCTCGCACCCATCACCACCAGCCAAGACACCGAATCCGCCACCCCATCGGCAGAGATCGCCGCCTAACATCAACACCAACGGATCAGCGCTGGCCGCCTCTTACACCACGCCAGTGGACGTGACC
>NZ_JBFBAD010000291.1:0-1409 GCF_040682075.1 Actinoplanes sp. NPDC051411
CGAGGGTCGTGACGAATCGGCGGACACGAACGGCCAACGAATCCCGGCTCATCGACGAAACTGATAGATCAACGACAGCACCTATCCAGTTACGAAGTTCGAGTGGGAAACGCTTTGCGTCGATCAGATATCCGCGGCACTGATTGGCATGATCGACACGCCGGTCGGGCTGACATTTCTCCGCCCGGATGCGGGAAAATGGCTTATGCCGCAGCTCGAGTTCTTTCCCCGGTCCCAAGTGGCGTCATGGCGAGACCGCACTGCGTCGCGCAATTATTCACCCGCGGCCGAGCAGTTTCGTCGCGAGCACGAGCGGCATCGGGAATGGGGTTTGCGGCAGCGTTACGGCCGCCGAACGATGAACCTCCGTCTGCACGGTGACGTCGCCCCACCGGCCGACCGCACCGGCGGCGGCCGGGCATCGGAGCCCTCGGCCCGGCCGATCGGGCCAGCCGACATCGAGCGCCTGCCGGTCCAGGCGTCGGGCGCGAACGTTCCCCGGGATGGAGGTCCCGCATGTGCTCGCGTCGGCGACGAGCTCGATCCGACCCACGAGACCGCTCCCGCTTCCGCTGCCGAGGCTGGGTGCGCTGTGCAGGCTGGGTGCGCCGCCCAGGTTGGGTCCGCCCCGCAGGCTGGGTCTGCCGCTCAGGTTGGGTGCGCTGTGCAGACTGGGTCTGCCGCCCCGGTGGGTCCGCTGTGCAGGCTGGGTCCGGTGCCCAGGCTGAGTCCGCCCTGGTTGGGTCCGCCCTGGTTGGGTCCGCCCTGGTTGGGTCCGCCCCGGTTTGGTCCGTCACCCTGGCTGGGTCCGCAGGTCAGGCCCCATGTGGCGGTCAGGACGTATCTGCTGGTCATTCTGCAGGGTCTAGCCGGGCAACATGTGCTGGCCGGGCCGACCCAGCAGATCGGACCGAACACTGCGAGCGGGCAAATAGGACAGCATCCAGACCGGCCGGTCAGACCTGCACGGTCGGACGCTGTTGGGCGGCAGGCCGGACAACGCCTCGGACCGGGTGGCTTCGTCGCTCTGCCGCCTCGCAGACCAGGTGGGGTAGGTCCTAGAGTTCCGCTGGCCGCGTGGCTCCGCTGGCCGCGTGGCTCCGCTGGCCGCGTGGCTCCGCTGGCCGCCCGCTGGGGTGCGTTGGTCGCCCTGGGGGTGCTGGTCGCCTGGTGTGCTGGTCGCGTGGGCTCGCCGCCCGCCCGCCGCCCGTCCGGTGCGCTGGTCGCCTGGGCCCGCTGGCCGCCCGCCGGGGTGCGCTGGTCGCCCTGGGGGTGCTGGTCGCCTGGTGTGCTGGTCGCCTGGGCTCGCCGCCCGCCGGTCACGTCCACCGAAGTGGTGTATGACCTGGTCTTTTAGGTCAACGAGAGGCGGCCATCGCAGATCCTTCGGATTGTCTGAAGATCACGAA
>NZ_JBFBAD010000292.1:0-1383 GCF_040682075.1 Actinoplanes sp. NPDC051411
GACCGGCCCCGTAAGATCCATAATTGGAAGAAGCCCTCCGAGATATTCGCCGAACTCGTAGAGGTAAATGCTTCGACTGTCTGAATCTGCCCCGTGGTGCCCGCCGTGCCGCGCAGTTCGGTGGCATAGAAATCGGGGATAATGTGATGGTGCACGTCGATGGCATCGGCCCAGGGTGCACCGTTGTGACGGGTGTCGGGAAGCACGTCCACGGTTGCATTCTGTTCCGTATCGGGCCTCCGCCGAAGGCGTCGCGAAATAGTGTGTCACCTTTCCTTCCCCGCCCGTTACCGCTGCCATACATTCATCGGCGTCCGGTGTGGACCTCCGCGACGAAATGGATTCTGCAGATGCTCACTTGGAAAGACGGCGACCGGGCGGTCGGCGTGCTCGGCACCGGCGCGTGCCTGCCCGGCCGGGTCGTCACCAACGCCGAGGCGGCCGAGCGCGCCGGGGTGACCGGGGACTGGGTCTTCGAGAAGACGGCGATCCGCGAGCGGCGCTGGGCCAAGCCCGGCGAGGCGACCTCGGACCTCGCCATCGGCGCGGCGCGGTCGGCGCTCGCCGACGCGGGCGTCCGGGCGGCCGACCTGGCCCTGGTCGTGGTGGCCACCTCCACGCCCGACTCGCCGCAGCCGCCGACCGCCAGCATCGTGGCCGACGGGATCGGCGCCGGGCGGGGCACGGTGGCCTTCGACGTCAACGCGGTGTGCAGCGGGTTCAACTACGGCCTGGCGGTCGCCGAGCGGATGGTGACGGCCGGCGGCGACCGCCCGGCGCTGGTGATCGGCGCCGACGTCTATTCGCGCATCCTGGCTCCCCAGGACCGCCGGACGGTGATCCTGTTCGGCGACGGGGCCGGTGCCGCCGTGATCGGTTCCGGCGGGACGCCGCGCGTCGTGGCCACCCGCCTGGTCGGCGTCGCCGAGGCGCGCGGCCTGGTCGGTGTCGCGGCCGGCGGCAGTCGGCGGCCCGCGTCCGAGCACACCGTGCGGGACGGCTCGCACTACTTCACGATGGACGGCCGCGGGGTGCGCGACTTCGTCGACGAGCACGTCGTGCCCGGGATCGCCGCGTTCCTGTCCGACCACGGGGTGCGGCCGGACGAGGTCACCCACCTGGTGCCGCACCAGGCCAACGGCCGCATTCTGGCCACCATGGCGGATCGCCTCGGCATGCCCTTCGAGCGGTTCGCCACCACGGTCGGCGCCTACGCCAACACCGGGGCGGCGTCGGTGCCGATCACGTTCGACCAGCTGCGCCGCACGCGTACGGTGTCGAGCGGTGACGTCGTGCTGCTGGCCGCGTTCGGCGGCGGAATGACCATGGGAATGACCCTGCTGCGGGCCTGCGCACATGGAGGTGGGGGGGGCGCCCGGGGGC
>NZ_JBFBAD010000293.1:0-1359 GCF_040682075.1 Actinoplanes sp. NPDC051411
GTGGGCAGCCGCCGTGAGAGCGAACCCACCGGTCACCTCGACCCAGCCTGGCCGGGCTGCGGTCGTAGATCAATGAAACAAGTAGCCGCCGTCCGCGCGCCAGCCAAAGATGAGGCCGGACTGGTCCAAGTGATCGCGAACGGCCTGGTGGAGCACGCCTACGGTGGTGTCGCAGCAAGGTGGCCGGGCCACTGCAGGAAGATCAAGTCCAGACCTTCCCTCGTCCTTGAACAAGGGCCACGGCCGTACGTCGCGGCTGACGTCTTGCTTGAGGCTCCACGTCAAAGCGTGCCCGAGCCGGCCGGAACCCGGCAGGGTTGAGTTGGTGCGCGGCTACGCTGTAACCGGCCGGGAGCGCGCCACCCAGCAATGTGCTCCCGGCCTCGCATGCCACTTCGCGTGGCCATGTGTCCGTTCCTGCCCGAGTCGGGCACTTGCCGGTAGCCGGGGCACCCTGCGGGAAGAGGTGGGAGCCCGGATCGGCAGTAATCTTCGGCCGCTCTTGGTTGCTTACGGGTGGTGCGGTTCAGGCCTTCTTTAGCCGACCGACCGGGATGTCGAATCCCTGTTCGCGGAGCTGGTTGGCCCAGTTGCCGATCGTGCCGATCGACTTGCCGTACTTTTCGGCGAGTGCCTTGAACGAGCCGACGGTAGCCAGGTCGGTAAGGAATTGCTCCCCGCTGGGTCGCTCGCTGCGGCGTCCGGGCGCTGCCTGCGCCGGTGTCGCGGCGACCGGGGGTTCAGTCGTCTTGGCGGCGCGCCGACCGGTGGCCTTCGCCGCTCGGGCGCGTTTCGGCCGCGTTGCCGGCGCCGGTTCCGCCACGGGCTCGGGGGCGGCCTCAGGTTCCGGCGCGGGCCTACGCTGGTCGGCGGGCTCCGCCGGTGCTGCGGTTGTGCTGTACGGCGTTGCCGTCGCGTTCGCTGTCGACGCGTCCGCGGAGTCATTCGTAGAGGCGACAGCTACCGGCACGTCGGCGAGCGGTTTCACCGGCGCGACAGGCTCGTCTGGTGCCTTGGGCACGCCGTTGGGGTCCGCGAGCGCCGCGGACAACCAGGCCAGGACCCGTTGTTGGGCGCTCGGGTCGAGCGGGGACAACAGCTCGTAGGTAACCTGCATTGCCTGGAGTTCTTGCAAAGCCATGCTTTCTCCACCTTCAATGTCGCGGCCTGGGGCAGCGGCATAGTGACGCCGCACGCGAGATGCAGTGAACGCGAATTGGCAGCGCGATCACGCCTTGAATGGATGATCACATATACCGCGGAGGTAACTGGATAGGTGCTGTCGTTGATCTATCAGTTTCGTCGATGAGCCGGGATTCGTTGGCCGTTCGTGTCCGCCGATTCGTCACGACCCTCGTA
>NZ_JBFBAD010000294.1:0-1305 GCF_040682075.1 Actinoplanes sp. NPDC051411
GTCGCGCCCGACGACGGCTTCGCCGGCGGCGTTCGCGGCCGGAACTCATCAACGCGGCAACGTGCTCCTCGCTGGGCCGTGGCAGGGTGGGTTGATGACCTCACGTTCGCGCACGTGCCTGGTCGTCGTGGCGGCCGGTGTCCTGGCGGCGTGTTCGTCGCCGGCGGCCGCTCCCCCGGCCGCTCCCCCGGCCGCTCCGACGTCGGCACCGACGAGCGGAGCACCGGCGTCCGCGGCGCCGTCCGGCAAATCGGGAAAGCCCGATTTGTCCAAGTCGCGGACCGTCGCCAGCGATCTCGAGGTGCCCTGGGGGCTGGCCTTCCTACCCGACGGCTCAGCCCTGGTCAGCGAGCGCGAGAAGGCCGACATCCTCCAGATCCCGGCCACCGGGGGCACACCGAGGAAGGTCTACCGGATGCCCGGCGTCGACCCGGCCGGCGAGGGCGGCCTCCTCGGGATCGCGGCCGACCCGCACTACGCGCAGAACAAGTGGCTCTACGCGATGTTCACCGCCCCGGACGACAACCGGATCGTCCGGTTCAAGCTCGACGACGGCGGCAAGCCGCAGGTCATCCTCAAGGGCATCACCAAGAACGTGATCCACAACGGTGGGCGGCTGGCCTTCGGCCCGGACGGCTACCTGTACGCGGGGACCGGTGACGGCGGCACCGGCGGCGGCCCCTCGCAGAGCAGGACCGACCTCAACGGCAAGATCCTGCGCCTGACCACGGACGGCAAACCGGCGCCCGGCGACCCGTTCCCGGGCTCGCCGGTCTTCAGCTACGGCCACCGCAACGTGCAGGGCCTGGCCTGGTCGTCCGACGGCACGATGTACGGCATCGAGTTCGGCCAGGACACCTGGGACGAGGTCAACATCATCAAGCCGGGGAGGAACTACGGCTGGCCCGACGTCGAGGGCAAGGCCGGAAACCCGAAGTACGAGGACCCGATCGTGCAGTGGCACACCGACGACGCCTCGCCGTCGGGCGCCGCGGTCTGCGGCCGCACGCTGTACGTCGCCGGGCTCCGGGGCGAGCGGCTGTGGACGGTCCCCCTCGACGGCGGCGCCCCGAAAGCGGTGTTGACGGGCAGGTACGGCCGCTTGCGTACGGTCGCGGTCGCGCCGGACGGCGCGCTGTGGCTGACCACCTCGAACCGGGACGGCCGGGGTGATCCGAAGTCGGGCGACGACAAGGTCCTGCGGTTCCCCGCCTCGTAGATCGCGGAGAAGCCTCGTAGATCGCGGAGAAGCCTCGTAGATCGCGGAGAAGCCTCGTAGATCGCGGAGAAGCCTCGTAGATCGCG
>NZ_JBFBAD010000295.1:0-1305 GCF_040682075.1 Actinoplanes sp. NPDC051411
CGCGCCCCCCCCGCGCCCGCCAGAGCGGTCACGTCGATCGCGCCCCCGTGCGGGACCAGTTTCTCGATGCCCGCGGCGACGTCGACGAGAGGCGGCAGCACCTTGGTGGCCAGGTCGTCGAGCGCCGAGGTGACGGTGCGGACGGCTCGGACGTCGTCGCCCAGCACCGGAACGTGGCCGCCCAGACGCCAGGCCGCGTCTCCGGTGGCGGCACCGGCGGCGCCGGTCTCCCCGCGCAGGGCCAGCACAGTGGCCCGCCCGGTCGCGTAGTCGCCCCGCTCGAGCTGCGACTGGAGGCTCTCGAACAGGGCCGCGGCCCGCAGCAGGTGCCGGCGGGCCTGCGCCGCCTGCCGTGCCTCCCAGCCGCCGACGGCGAGCCCGCTGACGCAGACCAGCGCCAGCCCGAGGCAGAGGATCCGCCCCACCCGGCGCCGGACCGGCCCCGATGCCTCCGCGCTACGCATTCCCAGCCACCTCTCTGCACCGATCGAGGCGGTACTTCATCGGTGTATGAGTAGCTCAACCGAGAAAAACACGATTTACGACGAATAAGGAAGAGAATGCCTAGATTGGGGGAGAGTCATGTGATCCGCTACCTTGGAGGCAAAGTTGTCCATACGCCGACTCCTGATCATGCTGGCTGCGGTCGGCGGGCTACTGATTGCCCCCGCCGCGGCCCACGCCGCGGGCGGCTACCCCATCGAACCCCCGGCCTCGGCGGTATCCAGCGGCACCGTCTCGGCCGACGAGCCGGTGGTCTTCTCCGGAAAGGGGTTCCTGCCCGGTGAGCCGATCACCATCGACGTCTCTTTCGGAGCGACCAGCGCGGCGCTGCACAGCGCCGGGCAGACCCACAAGCCCGGGATCGTCGCCGCCGCGCTCAAGACGGTGACCGCGAGCCCGACCGGCACGTTCAGCACCCCGGTCGAGCTCAGCCAGAGCGGCCAGGCAACGCTGACCGCCACCGGAACGGTCTCCGGCGTCAGCGTCAACGAGGAGGTCACCGTCGTGGTCGCCCAGCCTGCCTCAGGCGGCGGATCCGGCGGCGGATCGGGCGGCGGCTCGGGCGGCTCGGGCGAGAAACTGCCGGTCACCGGAGAACCGGCCGGTCACTGGGTCGGCCTGGGCTCCGGCGCGATCCTGCTCGGCGTTCTGCTGCTGTTCGGGGCGATGCGCTTCCGCGGTCGCCGGCCGCGCCAGCTCTGACGTCGCCGCCGGCCGGGGCGGCTTCCGCGCGTACATCAGCAAGCGGAAGCAGGCTCCCGGAATGACCCTTTTGCCGACGGAGCGCAGGTGACCACCTGC
>NZ_JBFBAD010000296.1:0-1285 GCF_040682075.1 Actinoplanes sp. NPDC051411
TGAGCTTCCCCCAGTTTTCCGGACACCTGAGGTGAGGTGGATGACGGCTTCCAGGAAGGATGTCGTGTCATGCCTGCTCCTCACCCTGTCGAGTTCCGCCGGCGCGCGGTTCAGTTGGCCCGCACCGGGGACAAACCGGTCGGCGTGTTGGCGAAGGAACTTGGGATCAGCGAGTCCTGCCTACGTAACTGGCTGGCCCAGGCTGATACCGACGACGCCGGCGGCGGTACGGGCCGGCTGACCAGCGCCGAGAAGACCGAGTTGACCGAGTTGCGCCGCCGTAACCGCCAGCTCGAGGTGGAGAACGAGATCCTCAAACGGGCGGCCGCGTATTTCGCCCGGGAGAACATCCTCCCAAAGTAGCGTTCCGGCTGGTTCGAGAGCTCGCCGACGACGGCATCGACGTCACGGTCACCTGCCGGTTATTGGGCGTGTCCAGGTCCGGATATTACGAATGGAAAGACCGGCCGCCCTCGGCGCGGGAACTGGAAAACGAGTTGCTGCTGCGGCGAATCGAGAAAATCCATGCCGACCCGAAGATGAAATCGTACGGATCCCCGCGGGTGCACGCCGAGCTGACCCTCGGCATGGGTCTGCAGGTGAACGAGAAACGCGTGGCCCGGCTGATGCGTGAAGCTGGCATCCAGGGCCTGTACTACCGGCGCCGGTCCTGGACCACCGTCCGGGACCCGGACGCCGAACCGTGGGCGGACCTGGTCAACCGCCAGTTCGACGTGGACGCGCCGAACCTGTTGTGGCTGACCGACATCACCGAACACCCCACCGGCGAGGGCAAGTGGTACTGCGCCGCGGTCATGGACGCCTACAGCAGGCGGATCATCGGCTACAGCATGGCCGACCATCTCCGCACCGAACTGGTCCTGGACGCGTTGTCGATGGCCATCACCCGCCGGCCGCCGGCCCGGCAGGAAACCATTCTGCATTCCGATCACGGAGCGCAATATACGTCTTGGGATTTCGGGCAGCGGCTCCGGAAATCGGGTCTGCTCGGATCCATGGGCACGGTCGGTGACTGCTACGACAACGCGATGATGGAATCCTTTTGGGGAACCCTGCAACTGGAAGTACTCGACCGCCGGAAATGGAGTACCCGCGACGAGCTTGCCAACGCCGTCTTCGAATGGATAGAGTGCTGGTACAACCCGAAACGACGCCATTCCAGCCTTGGTATGCGCAGCCCGATCGAGTTCGAGAAGCTCCACACCCCGTCAGATCACGACCGTTGACCCCACACCTCGGGTGTCCGGCATACGGGGGAATCTCA
>NZ_JBFBAD010000297.1:0-1257 GCF_040682075.1 Actinoplanes sp. NPDC051411
TCCACCGTGGTTGAGATAATAATTTTTAGTAATAGTGGCCCCCCCACCCCGGCTCACTCGCGTGGTTTTCCCTGCGGCTGCGTCGTTGGTTTCGCGGATCTGGGTGCCGGCTGGGCTTTTGCGGTCACCTGACGGGTTGGTGGTCTGGCTGCCGCGCTTCTGGTCACTGGACATCTGGGTTCTCACCCGGGCGGGCCTGGGTGGTGGGTCTTGCGGGCAGAGACCGTGCCGGTTGCGCTTGCCCCTGTCGGCGGGGGCTGGGCTTTCTGCACTTCCGGCCGGCTCGTCGTGGATCTGTTGAGCTGGGCGGTATGCGGCTGGGGTGTGCGGTGGGCTGATCTGCTCGAGCGGTCGAGTCGTGGCCTCGTAGCCGAGAGCGGCCCTGAAGAGCGCGGAGTTCTGCCACCGCAGTATCCATCCGTTCTCCGGTGTTCCGAATCCGCCTCGGAGGATGTCGTTGAAGGCGTCCAGATTTCCGCGCCAGGTGTAGTGATGAAGCAGCTTCGAGAACTCCCGCGCGAATCCGTCGAAATCGGAAAAGTTCGCCCCGTCAATGAGCAGCACGGGAAGAGCGTCGCCGTCAGTGGCCATGATCGACCCTCAAGGTGTCGCGGCCAGAAGTGAGAAAACCTCGCTTCGATCACGTGCCGAACCGGCGGAACAGGTCGGTTTGGTCGCTGTCCGCGTCGCGGAGGCGGTGGACCGTGCGGATGCTGGTCTCCAGGACCTGAGCCTGGTGGTGTTCGGGCCGGTTGGCCAGCCGTTTTCGCAGCCGCGGCTCGGCACCCCCGGAATGCGGCGGCCCAGTCAGGCTGGGCTCACCGGTGACTTGCAAGGCGGACAGCGCCCGCCCGCGCGTGGGGGCGAGCTGCCCGGCCGATTCGGACCCCACTCTCACGTTTCCAAGCCGCCCGAGTCACCTCAAAGCCCTCAGCCAGCGACTATGGCAAGCCCAGGAGCACGCAAGATCTGTCCCCACCCGCCGGAAGCCCACCCACCCCAACCCCCCACCCAGAGGGACAACCGCAACCGGCACGGTCTCTGCCCGCAAGACCCACCACCCAGGCCCGCCCGGGTGAGAAACAAGAAGTCCCGTAACCAGAAGCGCGGCAGCCAGACCACCAACCCGTCAGGTGACCGCAAAAGCCCAGCCGGCACCCAGATCCGCGCAACCAAAGACGCAGCCGGCGGTGAAACCCCGCGAGTGAGCCGGGAGATGGGCCCAAGGTCGAACTAGATGCTTTACCTCGACCTTGG
>NZ_JBFBAD010000298.1:0-1221 GCF_040682075.1 Actinoplanes sp. NPDC051411
CACTGTGGGCTGCCCGCGGCCGTCTTCGTCCGGCCGCGGGCAGCGTCTCTCAGTTCTCCTTGGCGGTGGTCGGCCGGTTGCCGTACTGGGCGGTGGCCGTGGGCACCGTGAGGTCGAAGGCCGGGATGAGGCCCTCGGGCTCCTGACGGCGTCGGGCGCGGATGTCGCGGAGCGCGCCCGCGAACGTGCGGCGGAGCAGCATTCGCAGTCGTACGCTCATCAGCAGCTCACTCGCAGGTAGTTCAACGACTGGACGGCCTGGTGGTAGGCCCCGCTCTCAGCGTACCCGTCGGTGACGATGCGGTAGGTCCGCGTGCCGTCGCCGGAGCAGTCGTACCAGATCGTCGCCTGGTCGAAATCGGCGCTCGTCCAGTTGCCCGTGTACTGGTAGCGGTTGTTCCAGATGCCCACCCCCACGTACCTCTGGACGGTCACCTTGATGCGCGCGGGCGCGTAACCGGTGCCGCTGCAGGACTGCCACCCGTCGCCCTCGATCTCGCTGCCCGACTTCCAGGGGTCGGAGGCGTAGACAGTGCACACCCACGACGCCAGGGCCGCGGCGGGCGTGGCCGCTGTCGACTTGGCGGCACCCGGCCCGAACGAGGCCGACGTGGGAAGCGAACGGTCGAATGCGGGAACGAGCTCGCTTTTCGGAGTCGCGGTCGGAGTCGCGACCGCTCCGGGAGCCCCACCCGACGTGCCGGCCGCCGGTGCGGCTTGGGCCGCGGCGGTGCCGACCAGGCCGCTCGCGATGAGAGCGGCCCCGAACACGGTGATACGAACGAACTTACGCACGATTTTCCCCGTTCCGCAGCGCGCCCCGTGCGCGCCGCTTCCAGGGAAGTCAATTCCTCGGTGCCGATATCGGAAAGGCCGCTCTCTCCAATTTAGACAACCGACAGTAGCCTTCATAACGGGCTAATTCAATGCGCCAGATAATGATCGGCCATTGCACATATGTAAATATTGTAAAGACAAGGTTTCAATCTTTGGAAACGGGCGGAGGTGCGGTGCGGCAAGCCGAAAGTGATGATGCATTGTCATCGGCAGGTCCGGACAGCGCCAGGGGCCGGCGAACTACCCGCGGCAGTCGATCAGTGCGCCGGCTTGGGAATGCCTCGGTGGGCGCGTACCTTCTCGATCCGTCCAGCCCGCGCCGTCCGTCCCACCGGGGCGGCGGGGACATAAACTCGGCGCCCAGGCGGGGGGTTAAGAAAACGG
>NZ_JBFBAD010000299.1:0-1048 GCF_040682075.1 Actinoplanes sp. NPDC051411
GGCAGATTCAGACAGTCGAAGCATTTACCTCTACGAGTTCGGCGAATATCTCGGAGGGCTTCTTCCAATTATGGATCTTACGGGGCCGGTCATTGATTTCGGAAGCCACCATCGCTAAATATTTCGGATCCGACGTGATCGGAACGCCTTTCGGGAAGTATTCGCGCAGGATACGGTTCGCGTTCTCGTTGCTGCCGCGCTGCCACGGCGAGTGCGGGCGGGCGAAGTACACCGGCAACCCGGCGGCGGTGATCCGCGCGTGTCCGGCCATCTCGGAGCCGCAGTCCCAGGTCAGCGACCGGGCGATCTGCGGCGGGAGGTTCCCGGCGGCGGCGATCACCGCGTCGCCCACGGTCAACGCGTCACGGCCGGACAGCGGGACCAGGACCAGCATCCGTGAGGTCCGCTCGACCAGCGTTGCGACCGCGGACTTGCCGCCCTTACCGATCACGAGGTCGCCCTCCCAATGTCCCGGGACCTGCCGGTCCTCGACCTCGGCGGGACGTTCGTCGAGGTAGCGGGGCTCGCGGATGCGGGGCGCCGGGGCCGGGCGCGGCCCGGAGCGGCGGTCGGTGCGGCCGGTACGCAGCCGCAGCAACTCCCGGGCCAGGGTGGACACCGGTTGGGCGTAGAGCCACTGGTAGATCGCTTCGTGGGACACCCGTACAGCCTGATCGTCGCGGTAGTCGTACGGCAACCGGCCTGCGATCGACGCCGGCGACCAACCACCCTTCAGCTGCTCCTTGACCACGGCCTGCAGCCGTGGCGAGCGGTCGACCGCGTATGCCTTCGGCCGCTGCCGGCCCGCCGCTGCCGAGTCGTCAGCAGCCACCGCCCGGTACTCGGCCCGACCGCCGTGCCGGGCTACGTCCCGGGAGACCACCGACGGATTCCGGCTGATCAGCCGGGCAATCTCCTGGTATTCCAGACCCTCGGCCAAACCACGGGATATCTCTTCACGATCGACCAAGGTCAACATGTTGCGCACAGCGGGAATCCTGTCCCACCGACCCGCCAAGATCAAATGCTACGACCGGCTGAACTCGCC
>NZ_JBFBAD010000300.1:0-1045 GCF_040682075.1 Actinoplanes sp. NPDC051411
CTCGTCCTCTCCCGACGCCGATCAACGGCGGTGCGATGGTCGGCGGCGGTTGCCGGCCCGCTGCTGCTCCTGACCCCACTGATCTGGTGGGGTTTGCGTCAACGGCCGGCACAGCTGCACTGGGTACCGCCCATGACTCTGGGCGCGGTCTACACCTTCCCGAGATATCTGGCCGGGTCCACCGAGGTCGCCTGGCTGCTGATCGGCCTGCTCCTGGTGGCGGGTTCGCGGATGACGCGGCCCGTCGCCGAGATGATCGCGGCCGCTGGGCTGCCCCTCGCCGTGGTCGGCGCCGTGTCGTTCGCCGGGACGTCCTTCTGGGTCAACCGGTACCTGCTGTTCGTGTTGCTGCCCGCGATGATCGTCGCCGCGGCCGGTCTGGCGAACCGGGTGGTGGCGGTGGTGACGTTGGCGGTGTTCGCGGCCGCCGCGGTGCCCGGGCAGCTCGCGGTACGGCAGCCGACCTTCAAGAACGGCAGCGACTACCGCACGTTGGCCGCGGTCATCCGCCGCGAGCAGCAGCCGGGCGACGACATCGTGCTCGAGCGGGGCCGCACCATGCGGGCCGGGCTCGACTACTACCTGCGGCACGACCCGGGCCGGCCCCGCGACGTTCTGGTTCGTCAGTCGGCCGCCGAAGCCGCGACCTTGACCGCGCTCGAATATGCCCATCCCACCGCCCTGCTGGCGTCCGCGGCTCGCATTTGGCTGGTGGTCTACGGGCGGCGCGGCGATCCCACGACCGCGCGACCCGACCTGCGGCCGTACCTGCGCGACGGATTCCGGCGGGTCAACGTCTGGAAAGTGAAAAATGGATCGATGGCACTCTACGTAAGACGATCCTGAGCCCTCACCTCGACCCCGGAGGGTCACCGGCGAACCGTACGACTATGGGTGGTCGGTCAGAGGCCGAAGGAGGCTCCGAGTGAGCGTGCGTCGGAGGCGCATCCGAGCAGCGGCAGCTGGAGTTGTTCCTCGACGAATCGCAGGGTCGAGCAGTGGGTCAGCGGCTGGGCGGTGCTGACGTGGTGGACGGTCGGCGCTA
>NZ_JBFBAD010000301.1:0-1036 GCF_040682075.1 Actinoplanes sp. NPDC051411
GAATGGCGTAATGATGGCCAGGCTGTCTCCACCCGAGACTCAGTGAAATTGAACTCGCTGTGAAGATGCAGTGTACCCGCGGCAAGACGGAAAGACCCCGTGAACCTTTACTATAGCTTGACACTGAACATTGAGCCTTGATGTGTAGGATAGGTGGGAGGCTTTGAAGCGTGGACGCCAGTCTGCGTGGAGCCAACCTTGAAATACCACCCTTTAATGTTTGATGTTCTAACGTTGCCCCGTTATCCGGGGTGCGGACAGTGTCTGGTGGGTAGTTTGACTGGGGCGGTCTCCTCCCAAAGAGTAACGGAGGAGCACGAAGGTTGGCTAAGCATGGTCGGACATCATGCGGTTAGTGCAAAGGCATAAGCCAGCTTGACTGCGAGAGTGACGGCTCGAGCAGGTACGAAAGTAGGTCTTAGTGATCCGGTGGTTCTGAATGGAAGGGCCATCGCTCAACGGATAAAAGGTACTCCGGGGATAACAGGCTGATACCGCCCAAGAGTTCATATCGACGGCGGTGTTTGGCACCTCGATGTCGGCTCATCACATCCTGGGGCTGAAGTAGGTCCCAAGGGTACGGCTGTTCGCCGTTTAAAGTGGTACGCGAGCTGGGTTTAGAACGTCGTGAGACAGTTCGGTCCCTATCTGCCGTGGGCGTTGGAAGATTGAAAGGGGCTGCTCCTAGTACGAGAGGACCGGAGTGGACGCACCACTGGTGTTCGGGTTGTCATGCCAATGGCATTGCCCGGTAGCTAAGTGCGGAAAAGATAACCGCTGAAAGCATCTAAGCGGGAAACTTGCCTTGAGATGAGTCTTCCCTGACCCTTTAAGGGTCCTAAAGGAACGTTTAAGACTAAGACGTTGATAGGTTGGGTGTGTAAGCGTAGCGATACGTTGAGCTAACCAATACTAATGAACCGTGAGGCTTAACCTGACAACACCGAAGGTGTTTTAGAGAGACGAGATAGTTTTCGAATGTGAGTGAGGAGCCGAGAGGCGAAGGCGATCCCGTTGTTGTCGCCGTTGAACTGGC